>NZ_JAELUI010000486.1 GCF_016429285.1 Ralstonia sp. ASV6 | reverse complement strand
CAGCAGTAGTATAAGCCTCTAACCCAGTCCTCTGCGAGACACAACCATATCTAAACGCTTAGCATAGCCTCTCTAATCAGGGTAACATAACATACTATTGACAAGGCGTTGTATATTCAGGCACAGAATACGGCGGAGGTCCACTCTGTGGCGACGGAGTACTGCCAGTCGGAACAGGGTGCCAGCATATCTCACAGCGCGCATTGGTAACACACTGAAAGGACCTAGATACATTAACATATATCCCTTTCCAATTTTATACAAAAGAACTTACTCGTCGCCATTCTTGTCTTTGATGCGGGAGCAGTCGCATTCTCCACCAGCAGAGCAATCTGGTCTATCGTCCACATTTCTTATATTTAATCCGCACCTTTAAACGTTAGCATAC
>NZ_JAELUI010000485.1 GCF_016429285.1 Ralstonia sp. ASV6 | reverse complement strand
CCCCCCCCCCCCCCCCCCCCCCCCCCCCCCCCCCCCCCCCCCCCCCCCCCCCCCCCCCCCCCCTTCACGCCCCCCCGCCCCCCGAGCCCTACACTCCACGGCCTTCGTCGGCAGCCCCCCCCCCCCCCCCCCCCCCCCCCCAAGAGTATACAGGCATTGTATACTCGTATAGTAACGTAGCATAATTGACGGACAAACTTGGAGTTTACTCGTAAAGATGTGTTGAAGAGACATGGCGTTACGTGTTGGGGCTGTCTCTTATACACATCTCCGAGCCCACGAGACATGGCGCCTGATCTCGTATGCCGTCTGCTGCTAGAAAACAGAGGGGGGGGGGGGGGGGGGGGGGGGGGGGGGGGGGGGGGGGGGGGGGGGGGGGGGGGGGGGG
>NZ_JAELUI010000484.1 GCF_016429285.1 Ralstonia sp. ASV6 | reverse complement strand
GCCATACATATTTCAACGTATGGATCCTTTCTATCAAACGTTCATCCAAGGTTACCCGGAATACCCTGGGTTAAGTCTCTGCCGCTTTTCGGGCGGGCTTTCGTTGTCCAGACCGCCGAATGTCGATCGACTCGCCGCTGCCATGCCGTAGGGTCCGCCGCCATTAACGATGCCAAAACCATGGTCCACGTCATTGGACCATGGCGAGCCAGCATGACCCGAAGCCGCGCCCTCAAGCTTGATTGGGTTCGCCGCTCCCGCCATGGGCGCACCTGGGGCCAAGAACTGCATGCTACCAAGCATAAAGTCTGGTGACCCGGGTGCAGGCGGGTTCTTCAGAAGATGAGCCATATGTGTCTTCACAGACTTGAGCATTCCCTCTTTGGTAA
>NZ_JAELUI010000483.1 GCF_016429285.1 Ralstonia sp. ASV6 | reverse complement strand
CCCCCCCCCCCCCCCCCCCCCCCCCCCCCCCCCCCCCCCCCCCCCCCCCCCCCCCCCCCCCCTCTTCCCTGCCCCCCCCCCCACCGACATCTACACTCCACGGCCTTCGTCGGCAGCGTCCCCCCCCCCCCCCCCCCCCCCCCGTCGCTTGCCCGCCGGTGCCAGGAACGGTTCCGGCATGTAGAGCCGACGCGTGTCGCGCACGGTCTTGAAGATGGGTGGTCGGCCATGTTGTCGCCACGCCGTTCAGGCTGTCTCTTATACACATCTCCGAGCCCACGAGACATGGCGCCTGATCTCGTATGCAGTCTTCAGCTGGAAAAGAGGGGGGGGGGGGGGGGGGGGGGGGGGGGGGGGGGGGGGGGGGGGGGGGGGGGGGGGGGGGGGGGG
>NZ_JAELUI010000482.1 GCF_016429285.1 Ralstonia sp. ASV6 | reverse complement strand
CCCCCCCCCCCCCCCCCCCCCCCCCCCCCCCCCCCCCCCCCCCCCCCCCCCCCCCCCCCCCCCACTCTTTTCAACCCGACGACGGCATACGCGATCCTGCGCCATGTCTCGTGGGCTCGGAGATGTGTATAAGAGACATGAGTAGCACCTCTGTAAAAGAATATACTTCTAGTACCTGTTCTATCATATAATACACCACCTGCACAAATAAATAAACCACTAGATACAAAACCATGTGCTAAACCTAACACCTGTCTCTTATACACATCTGACGCTGCCGACGAAGGCCGTGGGGGGGAGGGGTCGGTGGGGGGGGGGTGGTTGGGAGGGGGGGGGGGGGGGGGGGGGGGGGGGGGGGGGGGGGGGGGGGGGGGGGGGGGGGGGGGGGGG
>NZ_JAELUI010000481.1 GCF_016429285.1 Ralstonia sp. ASV6 | reverse complement strand
CATCTAGGGTCCACCAAGACGCCTAATCCCGCCGCACAGACTCTGGTTTGCCGAGGCTGTAAGAATCCCGACCGTTACCTCACCTGCTGGCTTGTTTCATGTTACCCTCAGCGGGCAGCAAAGCCTCAACCATTAGTAGCACCGGCATTGGTGGACATTGTGACGGGCCTCCGAGAACCTAAGCCGAAGTTAGCAAGGCTTGTACGTTGAAGCTCAGCGGCTGGTATATGTTCGGCACGCGGGGTTGCCTAGGGATAACTATCAAGAATGAGGAGAACGGCAGCTTCGAATTCCACACATGGACTAGTGGTTCTAGTAACGCACCGCCATCTATCTGGCGCTATACGAAGCATAAGGCGACTTGTCTATGGCTCATAAAGGGTGTAAAGA
>NZ_JAELUI010000480.1 GCF_016429285.1 Ralstonia sp. ASV6 | reverse complement strand
CCCCCCCCCCCCCCCCCCCCCCCCCCCCCCCCCCCCCCCCCCCCCCCCCCCCCCCCCCCCCCCCCCCCCCCCCCCGCCCCCCACCCCCACCTCCACTCCACGGCCTTCGTCGGCAGCGTCAGATGTGTATAAGAGACAGCCCCCACGTTGAGCGCCACAGTCGGCGGCACCAAAGTGCAATCGTTCAGCGCAGGCAACGGCCAGACCGCCACGCTGACGGTCAAGTCGGGCCAGGATCTGCGCTTTGATCCTTGTCGCGCCTGGCTCTTATACACATCTCCGAGCCCACGAGACATGGCGCCTGAGCTCGTATGCCGTCTTCGGCTTGAAAAGGGGGGGGGGGGGGGGGGGGGGGGGGGGGGGGGGGGGGGGGGGGGGGGG
>NZ_JAELUI010000004.1 GCF_016429285.1 Ralstonia sp. ASV6 | reverse complement strand
TCAAACAAGCGATTGCAGAAATGGCCCAGGGATAAAGCGCGCCGACGCGCTTCCTCAAAAAGTGTGATGCCAGGACATCGTTTTTCGAGTGGAAAGCTGCCAGCTCACACGTGATTATGGGTGGCACATGGGCCACTTTTTTTGATTCCGCTGACACACCCGGCCACTGATCGCGCTTGCCCCGTCAGGCAGCGCTTCGGACCCAGTTACCACGCGCATTTGCGGCGGGCCTTACTCTACCGTAAGTCGCTTGCAGCGCCTTCTGTTTCTTGGGGCAAAGTCGCGAGCCCAGCACCGGGCGCAATCCACGGTCCGTTGACTGTTGTCATGACGTCACACTTCGACACCCGTGAGCTGGGCCGGCTGCGCATCCATTTTCAGCAGGTGGACGCGCAATCACCCCGGAGATGCGGCTTGAACCACACAACCGGTCGGATAATCCTGCGCCAGCCAGATACAACCTTGCGCGATTCCGCGCCGGACCGGGAGGAGGCCTGGGCCATCTCAGCCGAGTGGCGCGGCCCTCCTCGACATCCGATCACTGCACTTCCAGCGTAGTCACCGTCAGCGCACCCCCCACCTTCTCGGCAGTAAAGCGGATCTTGCTGCCGGCCTGCACCTTGGTGAGCATGACCGGATCCTGAACGCGGAAGACCATGGTCATCGGCTCCATGCCGAGATTGACCAGCGGGCCATGCTTGATGGTCAGCTTGCCGGCGGCGGTATCGATCTTCTTGACCTCGCCTTCAGACAGCGGTGCGGCCGCCGCAACAGCAGCCGGTGCAGGTGCAGCGTCATCCGCGGCGTTGGCAAATGGGGCACCGGCCAGCAGCGCGACCAGCATCAGGGCATGACGAAACAACATGTTGGGCTCCTTGTAAGCAAGAGAAAGAGAGCGATCAGGACTTGCCGGCACGTGCCTGCTGCACCTCGACAGCACCGCGCATGCCGGCTTCGAAATGCCCTGGCTGTAGGCAACCGAACTCGACCGTACCAGCCTGCGTGAAGCGCCAGACGATCTCGCCGGTCTGGCCGGGGTCCACAGTGACGGCGTTGGCGTCGGCATGCTCCATCTCGGGGTGTTTGCGCATCTGCTCGGCGTGGGCGATCAGGTCGGCCGGTGAGCCGAGCGTCATCTCGTGCCGCACGCGACCGCTGTTGATAGCCAGGAAGCGGATCGTCTCGCCACGTTGCACGGTGATCTGCGCGGGCGTAAAGCGCATGGCGTCGGCCATATCAACGCGCACGGTGCGCGTGACGCGCGTGGCGTCGCCCGGCTGGCCGATGGCGGCATCGCCATGGTCATGGCCCACGGCGTGATTGCCGGATGCGTGCGCAAAGGCCGCCATTGAGAGGAGCGCGGCCAGGAAGGTGGAACGGATCAGGTTGCGTTGCATCGGTGGTCTCGCATTCGATGTGGGTTCAGGCGTCGCTCATTCATCGATGCCGTTGCCGGTGTATTCGTAGGCGACGGTGCCCTTGGGGTGCTTGTACCAACCGGGATCGGCGTAGCTGTTGCGTGGCAGGTCGCGACGCACCTTCATGACGGTGAACATCCCGCCCATCTCGATGGCGCCGAACGGGCCCTGGCCGGTCATCATCGGCAGCGTGTTGTCGGGCAGCGGCATTTCCATCTCGCCCATGTCGGCCATGCCGGCCTCCCCCATGCCCATGTAGTCGGGCACCAAGTTGCGCATCTTGTTGGCGAGATCGTTCTGCTGCACGCCAATCATGGTCGGCACGTTGTGCCCCATGGCGTTCATCGTGTGGTGCGACTTGTGGCAATGGAAGGCCCAGTCGCCCGGGTTGTCGGCGATGAACTCGATGGCACGCATCTGGCCGACGGCAATGTCCGTCGTCACTTCCGGCCAGCGCGCACTGGGCTGCACCCAGCCGCCATCGGTGCCGGCCACCTCAAACGTGTGGCCATGCACATGCATCGGGTGGTTGGTCATCGTGAGGTTGCCCATGCGGATGCGCACGCGATCGCCCAGGCGCACGGGCAGCGGGTCGATGCCGGGAAAGACGCGGCTGTTCCACGTCCACATGTTGAAGTCGGTCATCTCGGCCACGCGCGGCGTGTACGAGCCGGGGTCGATGTCGTAGGCGGCGAGCAGGAAGACAAAATCGCGATCGACGCGGTGCTGCGCCGGGTCTTTCGGGTGCACGACAAGAAAGCCCATCATGCCCATCGCCATCTGCACCATCTCGTCGGAATGCGGGTGGTACATAAAGGTGCCGGACTTCTTCATCTCGAACTCGTAGACGAAGGTCTTGCCGGGCGGGATGTGCGGCTGCGAGAGCCCGCCCACGCCGTCCATGCCAGCCGGCAGGATCATGCCGTGCCAATGCACGGTGGTGTGCTCGGGTAGCTTGTTGGTGACGAAGATACGCACGCGGTCGCCTTCCACGCATTCGATGGTGGGGCCGGGGCTCTGGCCGTTGTAGCCCCACAGGTGGCCTGTCATGCCGGGGGCGAATTCGCGCTCGACAGGTTCGGCCACCAGGTGGAATTCCTTCCAGCCGCCGCGCATGCGCCACGGCAATGTCCAGCCGTTGAGCGTGACGACGGGGTTGTAAGGCCGGCCGTTGGGCGGCGCGAGCGGCGGTTGTGTAGTGGGCTTCGACTGCAGCGGCGCTTCGGGCAGCGTGGCAGCGCCGGCGCGCGAGACCATCGCCGCGCCCAGCATGGCCGCGCCCCCGCCACTAAGACTGCCGAGAAATTGACGTCGGGAAACCATGTTCAGTGTCCTTGGGATTGAGAGGAAGCGTCGGCCTCAGCCGGCGGCAGCTTGCCGCCCAGCGCCATCTGCAGATCGGTCTGCGCGATCCAGTAGCCGCGTAGTGCATCGATGTAGCCGTTCACGGCATTGACCTGCTCGCGTGCATCGGCCAGCAGCTCGAACACGCTCACGAGCATGCCGTTGTAGCGCAGCAGCATCTCGTCGGAGATGGTCTTGCGTACCGGCACGACCTCGTCGCGGTAGTGGCGCGTGAGGTCATACGCGGTCTGGTAACGCACGTACGACTCGCGCACTTCGGAGCGTGCTCGCACAGCCGTGTCGGCAAGCTGGTCGGCAGCCTGCATGTAGATCGCCTCCGAGCGCGCCACGCGGGCGCCGCCCCAGTCGAACAGCGGGATCTCGATGCCGATCTCGTAGCCGCGTTCTTGTTCACCGCCGCGCGACTCATTCGATTTGCTCGTTTTACTGTTATGCACGTAGCCGAAGTCCAGCACGTTGATAAAGCGCGTGGCTCTCGTCAGCCCCAGTGACGACGCAAGACCGTCGACTTGCAGCTTGCCGGCCTGGATGTCGAGCCGGTTGCGCAGCGCGTAGGCCTCGACCTGCTGGAGTTCGGGGCGCTCCTTCGGCAGGTCAGGCAGACGCTCCGGCAGCTTGAAGCCCGTGTCCGCACCCCACACGCCGAGCTGGCGGATGAGCGCTTCGCGTTCGGCTTGGGCTTGCTGGCGCGAGCGGGCGAGGTTGGCGGTGGCCTCTGCATAGAACGCCTGTTCGCGTGCGCGATCCAGCTTGCTGAAGTTGCCGGCAGCGGCCAGACGCTTAGCAAACTCGGCACCGGCTTCTGCCGCTTGCTGGACCTGCTCGGCGTACCGAGCAGACTGCTCCGCCGCCACGGCGTTGACGTACGCACGGCGCGTATCGGCCGCGACCTGCAGCATCTGGTTGGCAACCAGCAGCTTGGTCTGCTCGAAGTAGCGCCCTTCGATACGCGCGGCCATCGGCAGCGTCAGCAGGTTCAGGAATGACAGCGAGAACGTGCGCGAGATCGACAGTTCGTTGCCCGTGCGCGTGCGCTCAAATGTGAACCCCGGGTTCGGCAGGCGACTGGCCTGCACCATGGCCGCCTCCGAAATACCCAGCTCAGCATACGAAGCCTGCAGCCCGCGGTTGTTCAGGAGCGCGACCTGCACGGCGTTGTCCATCGTCAGCGGCTGGGCCAGCAGTTCGCGCGTGCGCTGGGCGGCGCTGTCGCGTGCTTCGGGTGCGCGCTGCCAAGTGGCGTCCCTGCCAAGCCGGTCGCGGGCGACCTCCGCAACGGTCTTGAAGCCGCTGTCCTGTGTGACGGTGGCGCAGCCGCCCAGCAGCAGCACAGTTGCCAGCGCGCCCAAGGCGAGGCGATGTGTGGAGTGATTCAACATGACTGCCTCCTCAGTGGTGGTGCATGCCGGGCATGGCGTTGCCGGCGGGCGTGGCTGGGGATGCAGAGGGCTTGCTCGCGGGCAGTGCATGCCCAGCGTGAGCGCCATGTACGTCGTGCCCGGAAGCAGCACTCGGTTTGGGGCTGACAGCCGCATTGGTCTCGCGCCACGGCGCGGGGCCAGCGTTGCGATAGGCGTGGTAGCCATCGAACGTGCGGGGTGCGGACACAGCAGGTACCGCTGCCTCCGCATTCAGTGGGTCAGGTGGAGCCGCAGCCGGCGCTGAAGCCGTACCCTGCGCCAATGCCCATGGCGACGCGAGCGCCGTCCATGCCAGCAGCGGCGCAGCGGCCATGAACCATCGTGTGAGAAACATGAGAAACCTCGATCAAGCGTAATGACGCACGGCTGCGCAGTCGTGCACGGTGCCGTGAAACCAAAGGCCAGATCCGTTCTATGGACGGACTCGTGGCGTCAAACGCGAATCGAGGGTGGGCGTTGCAGCGCTTCGGGAATGAAGCTGTGGAAGGCGGTGGGCAGCTCGCGCGGCGCAACGGCCGGCAGCTTGAGCAGCGGCACGCCAAGGCTGGCGGCCAGCGGGATGACCGAGCCGAGCGAACACGTCGCGCAGATCGGGCAGGTCTTGCAGTGCGATTGCGTGGGCGCTTTCGCGTCACCGTCGGCGGCCATCGCGGCTTCGTGTTCATGGCAGGCATCCGCCATGACCGCGCCGTCGTGGCCAGGCATTGCCATGGCAACAGTCGCTTCGTCCATTGTGCCGGCGCGCGCCATCATGGTCGTCGCGGCCATCCCCTGCAGAGGAAGCGCCAGGACAACCAGCCAGAGCAGCAGGCGGGTCAGCAAGCGATGCATGGAAGAAGAATGTCGACCAGAAAGGCGGCCAAGAAAGCCGGTAGTGTAGCGCGATGCCATCAATTTTTGCCCGGCGGTGGACAAGACAGCGCACAAAATGCCCCCGGCGCGGCACAATGGCACGCCTCTGCGTACCCATTTCTGCGCACCGCATTCCCCCATTTCTTCCAGCTTCAACGCCCCATGAATACGCAATCCCACCAGCTCAGCATGACCGTGCTGATGA
This sequence comes from Ralstonia sp. ASV6, assembly GCF_016429285.1. Lineage (GTDB taxonomy): Bacteria > Pseudomonadota > Gammaproteobacteria > Burkholderiales > Burkholderiaceae > Ralstonia > Ralstonia flaminis. Next base: position 68,415 of record NZ_JAELUI010000004.1, on the reverse strand, counting down.
CGCCCGACATGGCCAATTTCTCCGGCAACGTGCACGGCGGCCATATCCTCAAGCTGCTCGATCAGGTGGCTTACGCGTGCGCCAGCCGCTACGCCGGGCGCTACGTCGTCACGCTGTCGGTCGATCAGGTCGTGTTTCGCCAGCCGATCCACGTGGGCGAACTGGTGACGTTCCTGGCGTCGGTCAACTACACCGGCCGCACGTCCATGGAGATTGGTATCAAGGTGGTGACGGAGAACATCCGCAACCAGGTCGTGCGCCATACCAATAGCTGCTACTTCACCATGGTGGCGGTGGACGATGACGGCAAGCCCGCCGACGTGCCGCCGCTCACGCCCGCCAACGCAGAAGAGAAGGAACGCTTTGAAGCGGCTCAGCAGCGTCGTGCGCTGCGCCAGGAAATGGAAGCGCGGCACAAGGCCATCAAGGCTGCGTACGGTACGCCGGGTACATCGGACACGGTCAGCTAAGACAACATCGGCGCCACGCCTGTCTGCCTACGCGGTCAGCAATACACTGCAAACCGCATGGCGCCGGGCACTCCCGCCGTTATCCACAGGCTTACCCACCGTTTCTGTGGATAAATCACTGCGGCCATTTCTTTGCGCAAATGCTGTCAGCCGTGTGCAAGCCCTGCTGACACAATGGCTTCGGTTGGCCGCGCCGCAATCGGTACCCCAAAACTGTCAAGCGATGACAGCGTCGCGTTGTGATGCCGCCGGATCCACTCACCGCTGGCGTGCGGTTTGTCATGCGTCGTATGCGCATCGGCCGCCAAGGTAATGGCATAACCCAGCGCGGCGGCCTGACGAATGGTGGTGTCCACGCAGAACTCGGTGGCGTATCCGCAGACAATCAGGTGCTCGACACCGAGGCCCGCAAGCAATGCCGCCAACCCTGTGCGTAGAAACGAGTTCGGTGTCGTCTTGCGCACCACAGGATCGGTGGGGAGCGCCGGCAAGGTCTCGACAAGGCTCCATGCGGGCGTGCCATAGGGCAGCTCATCGTCGGCCGTCTCGTGCTGCACGAAGATCACCGGCACATGTTCTTCACGCGCACGGGCAATCAGTTGATTGATGGCAGCCAGCACATGCTCGGCCTGTGCGGGCGGCGGCGTGAACAACCCGGTCTGCACGTCGATCACGATCAGGGCAGTCGTCATACGGTCCTATGTCTGTTGTTGGGAGAGTGGCTCCAGAAAGGCTAGCACCGCTTCATTGAACAACCCTGGGCGTTGCAGCGGCGCGAAATGGCTCACGCCCGGCAGCATTACAAACCGCGCCCCAGGAATCGTCTGCGCCAGATACTGTGCGTGCTCGGGCTTGATGAATTCGTCGTGCGCGCTCTGCGCAATGGTCACGGGCACACGAATCGCGGCCAGTTCATCCGCCGTGGCGTTCGGCTGCGTCTGCATCATCTTGGTGACAGCGGCAACGAACGCGTCGAAGTCGCCAGGGGTGGCGGACAGCGCGGCGTAGTCCTGCCGGTGGCGGCTGAAGCAGCGGTCAATCGTCGGCGTCGGTTGGAAAAGCTTGGCGCCGCTCGGGTCCATATTGCAGCCGAAGAAGAACACGCCAGCCACGCGCTCAGGCGCTTGCATGGCGAGCGTGAGTGCAACGCAGGCGCCATCGCTCCAGCCGACGAACGCGGCGCGTTCCACGCCCAATGCGTCCATGACGGCGCACATGTCCGCAGCCATGCACTCGTACGTGTAGGGCCGTGCATCGCGCGTGCTGCGACCGTGCCCACGGCTGTCGATAAGAATCACGCGATAGCCTGCAGCCACCAACGCCGGCACTTGGTGCCCCCAGTTACCGCCGTGGCCGAGCCCACCGTGCAGCAGGATCACTGGCGCGCCGGCACCAAACGTCGCGTACCAAACGCTTGCGCCGTCACGCTCCACGTGGCCTTGCTCTGCTGCTGCCGGCAAAGGCGCCGCACCTTGCGCGGCAAACCGCGTGAGGTCGTCGTCGGCGATGTCCACATCAACCTCCCTGTCAGGTGTCGTACCCCAGTGCCGAAAACTGCTGCTTGAACCACCAGTAGAACCCCGCCGACGAGCGCCCAGCCGAGCGGGGTGAGGCGCTTGCGCGCTGCGCGTCGTGCCAGGCCAGCTTATCGCTGCCAATCAGCAAGCCCAGGCCAAAGACCAGACAACCCGCCAGCAACACCATGACCCTGAGCGAGTAGCGCACTGTGGTGGCAGCCGCCTGTGCCTGACGCAGCGGGCCAAGGATGAAGAAGAACCAGGCGATCCCGGCGCCTATCGCGAGCATGGGGAGGCCATTCTCACCACGCAAGTTGTGTTAAGCGCCTTAACATTAGCGGCCGTCTTCGATGCGCACCCCCAGTTCGCTGAGGACCTCACGCGCGCATCGGAATGCCTCAATGGCCGCAGGCGCTCCGGCATAGATAGCGCTGTGCAGCAGCACTTCGCGAATCTCCACGGCCGTTGCGCCGTTGTTGATGGCACCACGCACGTGGCCTTTGAGCTCGGTGCCGCGGCCCAGCGCGGCGAGCATGGCGCACGTGCATAGGCTGCGGGTCTTGAGGTCGATGCCTTCACGCTGCCATGTGCTGCCCCAGGCGTGCTCGTTGAGCCAGTCCTGCAGCGGCGCGGAGAAAGCATCGAGCCCGCTCATCGCGCGCTCCACAAACGCATCGCCCATTACCTGTGCGCGGCGTGCGCGCCCGGCTTCCTTGTCCTGTTCTGCCACGATCCCTCCTCCGTTCTGAAAACCCGTTGCAGGCCGATCAGGCTGGCTTGACCAACAGCATCATCAACGCGGTACCGAGCAGTACCGTGCAGAACGCCAACCGCAAACGCAACGGCGAAAACCTGTGCGCGAGCGTCACACCCCATGACACGCTGACAATGCCACCCACCGCCAGCGGAATGCCCGTGCCCCAGCTCACATGCCCCGCGTGGGCATACGTCGCCAGCGCGATCAGCGTGCCCGGCACCACCAGTGCCAGCGCCATCCCTTGTGCGCGTGTCTGCGGCATGCCGAAGAAGGTCACCAGTGCCGGCACAACCACCAGTCCGCCGCCCACGGTAAAGATGCCCGACATCGCTCCGCTGGCGATGCCCATCAGCGGCATGGCCGCGGCCGGCATGGCGCGTGGCGCAGCGTGCTCAGCATCCTCGGCCGCGTCCGACTTGTCTTTGAGCTGCGAAGCAAAGTACACCGCCAGTGCGATCAGGAACACGGCAAACGCGGTATGCAGATGGTGCGCATCCAGCCCCGCTGCAAAGCGCGCTGCCATATACGTTGCCGCCATGGAGAACACGCAGATCAACGCCACGGAACGCAAATGCACCGGATGCCGTTGGTGATACCGCAGAAAGCCGACCAGCACGTTGGGCGCAATCATCACCAGCGCGGTGCCCTGCGCCAGATGCTGGTCCATACCGTACAGATAGCCGAGTACGGGAATGGCGATCAGCCCGCCGCCAATGCCCAGCAGCCCGCCCGCCACGCCCAGGCCCATACCGAGCAACAGGTTGAACAGGCCAGAGAGAATCGCGTGGGACGTCATGCGCGCAAAGAAAAATGAGGAGAGAAAGCAAACGCGGCGATGCGCCATGCTGAACATGGCGCATCGCCGACAGTGCAAGCCGCAAATTGTAGCGCTGGCCGTCTAGGCGATGTGCGCCGCAAAGCCCGATTGATCGGGTGCCACTTCCGCACGCAGCGTGAGCGCCGGGATCTCATACTCCCCCGCGTTCTGCCGGCGGAACGGAATCGGCTCGGCAGTGAACAACGTATCGAGCCGCTCGCCGAGCGCCTGGGTGGTCTGCGCAAACCGCGCATCGTCCATGCGACCGGCGCGGAACGTCACGAACGGCGGCACTACATCAAAGCCTGGGTAGTACAGGATGCCGTGCTGGATCGGGAACAGGATGTCGTCGATCGGGCCGTTGATGCCGCGCGGGCTGTAGTGCGACTCCCAGCCGCCCGCGGTGACGATCAGCATGGCTCGCTTGCCGGCCAGTGTGCCTTCGCCGTAGCGGTCGCCCCAGTGGGTGTCGGAGTGCTCGCCCACGCCATAGGCAAAGCTGTAGGCATAGACGCGCTCGACCCAGCCCTTGAGGATGGCCGGCATCGAGAACCACCACATCGGAAACTGCAGGATCACGGCGTCGGCCCAGCGCAACTTGGCCTGCTCAGCGGCAATGTCGGCGGTCTGAAAGCCGTTCTGGAAAGCGTGCTTCGAATCGAGCGACGCATCAAAGTGCGGGCCAATCGGCGCGACCGTGCTGTCACCGGCATCGCGCTGGGGCTTCCACTGCATGGCGTACAGGTCTGACACCTGCACGGTATGGCCGGCCGCTTCCAGATGCCGGACGGCAAAGTTCTTGAGGGCGCCGTTGAGCGATCTGGGTTCTGGGTGGGCGTAGACGATCAGGACATTCATGGCAGCAACTCCAATCTGAGAAGGCTCAAGAATGGTGGCCGCCGAGGTATATTGGAAATGAATAATCCATATTCCAGGCATAGCCATGAATAATCTCAGACGGCTGGACCTCAACCTGCTGGTCACGCTGGACGTGCTGCTGACCGAGCACAACGTCACGCGCGCGGCAGAACGGCTGAATTTTTCGCAGCCCTCCGTGAGCGTGCATCTGGCCAAGCTGCGCGACATCTTTGGAGACCCGTTGCTGCTGCCCGGCCCGCGCGGCATGCGCCCGACCGCGCGCGCTGAGGCACTGCGCGAGCCGCTGCGGCAAGCCTTGGAAGCGCTGGAACAGGCCGTCGCACCCGCCAGCCCGTTTGATCCGACGCAGGCCAACAACACCTGGCGCGTGGCCGCCACAGACTACGGTGAATCGACCATCGTGCTGCCGTCGCTCACCGCCCTGCGTGGCGCCGCGCCAGGCACGCGGCTGGCGATTCTCGAACTGGTGCCACCGCGCATTGAAAAGCAGGCAGAACAGGGGGAGATTGATCTCGCCTTCCACACCACGGATGGCGCTCCACCCGGCCTGCGCCGTCGCACCTTGTTCACCGAGCGTTATGTATTGGTCGGCCGTGCGGGGCATCCGCGCCTCAAGCGCAAGCCGACATTGGCGCAGTTCTGCGCGCTGGACCATGTGATCGTGTCGCCGGATGGCGGAGGCTTCTTCGGCGTGACGGACGAAGCGCTCAAGGCCGCGGGTGCCACGCGCCGCGTGGTGCTGTCGGTACCGCACTTCCTGTTTGTGATGACGGCGGTGGCAAGCACCGATATGGTGGCAATGCTGCCCGAGCGGCTCGTGCGCGGTGCCAGCGCACTACAGGTGGTCGAGCCGCCGGTGGAAGTGCCTGGGTATGAGATGTCGATGCTGTGGCACGAGCGGGCGCATCGAGACCCGGCGCATCAGTGGCTGCGGGAAACCGTGTCGAGGGCGGTGTAACCCGCCCCGGGGGCCGATCCGAGGGGCATTACAGCCCGGCCTTGGGCGCCGTCAGAATCAAGCGCAGCCCAAGCGCGGCAATCGCAACGGCGGCCACACGGTCTACCCAGGCCTTGGCGCGCAGATACATCTCGCGCGGCACGCGACTCGAAAAGCACAGCGCGACAATCGTGTACCAGCCGAACTCAACCAGGAACACCAGCGGCGGCAATACGAAATAGCACCACACCGGCGGATGCTGCGGCAGCAGCGCGGCAAAGATACTGCCGTACCAGATCGCCGTCTTGGGGTTGCTCATCTGCGTGGTGATACCCGTCCAGAACGACTTGCGCGCGCTGCCGGCCTGCGGTGCAACGCGCTCGTCCATGGCGATGGGATGCTTGGCGCCGCACCAGATCTTCCACGCAACATAAGTCAGGTAAGCGCCGCCGGCCATCTTCAGGCCGATGTAGAGCCACTCGACGGCTTGCAGCAGCGTGTAGAGCCCGGCCAGCGCCAGACCGCCGAAGAAGAGCGCACCCGCGCCCATCCCCAGCGCAGTGGCCAGGCCATCGCGGCGCGACAAGCCAATGGCGTTGCGCGCCACCAGCACAAAGCTCGGCCCCGGGATCATCGCCCCAAGCAGCAATGCAACGAGAATGGCGAATACAGCAGCAGATGCGGTCATCGGGATCTCCTGGTTGGTTATGTGCAACTTGGGGTGCCGAATTGTCGCACGCCGCTAGCGCGCCCGCTGGCGCCGGGGACGCGTCTCCGGAGTGCCGGCCGGCGCGATTGCGCCCGATGCGGCCGCCCGCACGATCCGCAGAAACGTCGGGCATTCCATGTGGCTCGGCGCGGGGCACACCGCCGCGTGCCGCAGGCCGTCGCGCATGGCGGTGAGCCGGCGGATCGTCCGGTCCAGCTCATCGGCCTTGGCGGCAAGCATCTGCCGTTCGACCTGCAACTGCCCGCCGGGCGCGAACATGTGGGCAATCTCATCGAGCGAAAAGCCCGCCGCTCGGCCCAGCGCAATCAACGCCAACCGCTCCAGCACGTCGGCGTGGAACTGGCGACGCAACCCGCGTCGGCCGGTCGAGACAATCAGCCCTTTCTCTTCGTAATACCGCAGCGTTGATGCGGGCACACCCGCGTGCTGCGTCACTTCGGCAATGTCCAGCGTGCTCACCCCTTGACCTCAAGTCGACTTGAACTTGCACAGTGTAGTCCTCGCGCCTGGATGGCGCGCACAGGACCGCAATCATGAAGACCACGCCCTCAAACGACGGCGCGCAAGCCGCCCTCTGGAACGGCCACGCCGGGCACGCCTGGGTTGCCACCCAGACAGCGCTCGACCAGATATTCCAGCCTCTTGAAGACCGGCTTGTTGAAGCGGTGAGTGCCCAGCGGGCGCAGCACGTGCTCGACGTCGGCTGCGGCACCGGCAGCACGACACTCGCCGTCACGCGCCAGCTTGGCGACAACGGTAGCTGCCTCGGTATCGACATTTCCGCGCCGATGCTGCAGACCGCCCGTGAGCGCGCACAGCACGAAACAACACCCACGCGCTTCATTCGTGCCGACGCACAGACCTATGCCTTCGAACCCGCCGCCTTCGACATGATCGTCTCGCGCCTGGGCGTGATGTTCTTCGACGATCCGGTCGCGGCGTTCACCAACCTGCGCAGTGCTGCACGCGACGGCGCGGCGCTCTGTTTCATCGCGTGGCGTGGCCCTGCCGACAACCCGTTCATGACCGCTGCGGAACGCGCGGCGGCGCCGCTGATGCCGAACCTGCCGCCGCGCAAACCCGGCGCGCCTGGGCAGTTCGCCTTTGCGGACCGCAGCCGGATGACCTGCACCCTGGCCGCCAGCGGCTGGACCGACATCGACATCCAGCCCGTCGACTTTGCATGCACCCTGCCCGAGCGGGATTTGGTGCCCTACCTCAGCCGGCTCGGCCCCGTCGGGCTGGCGCTGCAAGAGGCGGACTCGCAAACGCGCGTGCGCGTGATCGATGCAATGCGCACGGCGTTCGAGCCCTATGTGCACGGCACAGAAGTCCGCTTCACCGCTGCGTGCTGGATCGCCCGCGCATGCGCCGCGCGCGTGGAGTCGGCACATGACTGAGACCACACGCACACTGCTCTGCGCGCTGCTGATCGGCGCAGGCGCCACGGTCGTCATGGACATCTGGGCCATCGTCCGGCAACGGCTGCTTGGCGTGCCGCCGTTGGACTACGGCTTGGTCGGGCGTTGGCTTGGCCATCTGGTCCGGGGGCGCGTCCGGCACCATCCCATTGGTGGTTCAACGCCCATTGCTGGCGAACGCGTGATCGGCTGGACTGCCCACTACGTGATCGGCATCGCTTTCGCGGCCATGCTGTTGGCAGGGTGGGGGCTCGACTGGGCGTGTCATCCGACGATCAGCCCGGCGCTGATCGTCGGCATTGGCAGCGTGGTGGCGCCTTTCTTCGTCATGCAGCCCGCCATGGGTGCCGGCATTGCGGCCAGCCGCACGCCGCGCCCTGCGGTGGCGCGGCTGCACAGCGTGGTGACACACGCGGTGTTCGGTCTGGGCCTGTACGTGACCGCCCTGGTGGTGAGCGTAGGGCGGCACGTCTGCTGACTCATTACCGCAACAGGCCTACTTGCACTGCGTCTTGTTGATCGAAATGCTACTCAGGTCACCCGCCGCATAGAGCGCCGGCACATTCGGGTCACCCGCGCCCGTCATGGCAGCGTTCAAATTGGCCAGCGCCAGCAGGTGACCCGCTTCACCGCTGGAGAAGCTTTGCTGCGCCGACTTGGACGCGCCGTACATGCCATTGCACAGCAGGGCCTTGCGGAAGATTTGCAGCACCGCAACGCGTGCGAAGTAGGTTTCGCGCCGCTCCGCCGCGTTGGCAGGTGCGTGGTTGATCTTGGCGTAGTTGTTGACGCATTGCGTACCAAGAATCGGGTACGCATCCTTGATGCCCTCACACGACGCGACGGTCGCGGGCGGGTCAGCCAATGCGGCCGTCGATGCCAGCGAAACGATCAGGGACACCACCGCCAGCAGCGCGATGCGGACGATCAACAGGTTCGAGCGGGTGTTCATTGCAGGTTCTCCTCAGTCGGTTAAGCAGATGGACGCGCAGCGGCGCGAGACTGCGCTGCGTGGACTGAAGATACGTGTGGGTCGCGTGGCGGCGGAATGCGCCAGACGTCATGGCGGCGGCCAGAGGAAAGATGGCACGGGCCGGGCCGCCGAGCTCCGTGCTGCCCTACCGCAAGTCACACCGCATGCACAGCGCCGAGGAGCGCTCCGCATTGCGGAAGACCATCGACGCGCGCACTTCCGTCGGCACCTTCTCCGCCGGAAACAGCGAGAAACCCCAGCGTGCGAAGTACGAAGGTGCAGTCGTCGAGAGGAGATACGCTTCGCGCGCGCCTGTGCCGCGTGCGCGCAGGAGCAGCGTTTCGATCAGCCGGCTGGCGATGCCGCGGTCCCGGTAGATGGGGTCGACCGCCACCGAGCGGACCACGATGGAGCGGCCGCCCTGCTCTCCCGCCACGCAGCCGATGATGCGGCCCATGTCGAGGGCCACGTGAAAGGCGTCGATGCTGCCCTGGGTATCTTCTGCGGGCAGTCCGCAGCGTCTGAGGAGCGCGGCGACATCGCTCCAATCGTCGAGCGAAGCCTGGCGCAGATGAATGTCGTCGGTCTGCATGTGGACGTGGTCTCCGGGAGCGCGCATCGCCTGCGATGCAATGTCTGCGGCGCGCTTCTATCGTCATGCGGCAACTGTCGCCGCTCCCTTCATCAAGCCTTTTAGGGTGTGAGGCCACCGTCAAATAGGTGAGCGCCCAGACTAGCATCCGGACTTGGTCAGCATAAAGAAACCCGTGCGCTGCCTAAGGAAATGGGGCGAAGAAAAACACCAGTCTGGCGCACTCACATCACACGCCCCCGCACCACGCAAACGAATTCCTATTCGGTTTGCGCCCACGCCCGGAGAATGGCGCCGCAGGCAATCCGGGCATTCCCGTCCGCCGTCATCCCCAGCTGAAAGGCGCCTGCGGATTCACCATATGATTCGCGGCGCTGGTTGATGCGCGAAATCTATGAATCCACGCACGGCGTCAATGCTCTGTTTCGCGTAAGGGCGCGGTGCGTCGGTTTCCGACAACGCTCTCGGGCATTCCCCGCGCATTTGCGCAATCTATGTTTGCCGCCGGCACGACGCCCCGGTAGAGTTTCCGGCTAATGGGCATGCGCCCAGAGGTTTGGCAAAACCGGAGTGATCCGGCGACGCAAAGCTATAGGGGCTTCCAAACGGTGAACCGCCTGGAAGTCAGCCAGTTGCCCGCTGACCCGCAATGGCGGCGGGCCAATTGACGGATGCAGACGACTGCACCGTCAGGAGGCATATCATGAAAAAGACAGTCACGGGGGGGCTCGCGCCCGCATTGGCCACGCATATCGTGGTTCGTTCGGTGGCATGTTCGGTGGCACGCTCAGCACGTATGGTCGGGTCGGCCATCGCCTTTGCGGCATGCGCGCTGGCAGGTGCATCGCACGCCAGGGCCGAAGGCCTGCTGGTACCGGCCTACATCTACCCATCCGGCGGCGGCGCCACCCAGTGGAACACGCTCGCCACCACGGCGCAGTCGGTACCAACCACCGTCATCCTCAACCCCAACAGCGGCCCGGGCACCACGCAAGACCCGAACTACGTTGCCGCAGTGGCAAAGGTACACGCCGCGGGCGGCAAGGTGATCGGCTACGTGTCGACTTCGTACGCAAAGCGGACCTTGTCGGCCGTGGTGCAGGACATCCACACCTATCTGGCGCTGTACCAGGTCGACGGCTTCTTCATCGACGAGATGACCGCCGACAGCGTGACCGCCCACGTGCAGTTCTACCAATCGGTCTACAACTACATCAAGGGCCTGTCGCCCGCCTACACCGTCACGGGCAACCCGGGCACCAACGTGCCGGAAATCTACGCCAGCCTGCCGGTGGCAGACCAGATCGTCACGTTCGAGGACAGCGCGCGCAATTACACCAAGTACGCGCCGCTGGCCTGGCAGGCCAACTACCCGGCCAGCCGCTTCGCGCATATCGTGTACGCCGCATCAGCCACACAAATGCAGACCTTCATGCGCGGCGCGTCTGCCAAGGGCGCGGGCAGTGTGTATTTCACGTCCAAGACGCTGCCGAACCCGTACGGCGCACTGCCGAGCTATTGGAGCCAGGAAGTCTCCGCAGCAACCCCCGCCAAGTGATCCTGGCAGGTTGACGCGCTCGGCAGCCATGCTGGGCGCGTTCGGGTTGACCGCCACCTGGCGTGCGCTTTGACGGCCAGCGCGCAGGAGGTGGCAGCCCCCGCGCTGTCACAGGCCGTGACAGGCGAGGATAAGTCGGTCGCGGCGCATGCTATATATGTAGGCCACTCCGAATCCACGCCCTTCGCTGCCCACCGGTGGCGTTGAGACAACAACAAGGAACCCTCCATGGCCGTCACTTCCAACAAGCTGCCCCATTGGACGATCGCCGCCCCGCTGCTCGCGTGGGTGGTGCTGGTGGCCGGCACGCTCATGACACCTCCCGGCTGGTTGATCGCACTGATGGGGCTGGCGCTGGCCGGCGCCGTCTTTGCCGCCGTGCACCATGCCGAGGTGGTCGCGCACAAGGTGGGCGAACCGTTCGGCACGCTGGTGCTGGCCATTGCCGTGACCGTGATCGAGGTGGCGCTGATCGTGTCGGTCATGTTGTCATCCGGGCCTGAGAAGGCCGGGCTGGCGCGCGATACGGTATTCGCGGCGGTCATGATAATCTGTAACGGCATCGTCGGCCTGTGCCTGTTCGTGGGCGGCCTGCGGCACCGCGAGCAGGCCTTTCAGGCGCCGGGCGCCAACGCCGCGCTGGCCGTGCTGGCCGCGCTGGTCACGTTGACCATGGTGCTGCCCAACTACACCAGCTCCACACCCGGCCCGATCCTCACCTCCTCGCAACTCGGCTTTGCCGGGGTGACATCACTGGTGCTGTACGGCTGCTTCGTGATCGTGCAGACCATCCGCCACCGCGACTACTTTCTCGCTGACAGTTCCGACGAAGACGTGCACGCCCCACCCCCGCCGACCCGCGTGGCCGTGGCCAGCGCCGTACTGCTGATGGTGTCCCTGGTGGCGGTGGTGGGCTTGGCCAAGGTGCTGTCCCCCTTCGTGGAAGCAGCCATTCTGAACGCGGGCGCACCGGCGGCAACGGTGGGGATCGTCATTGCCGCGCTGGTGCTGCTGCCCGAGGGGCTGGCCGCCGCACGCGCCGCCAACGCCGACCGCATCCAGACCAGCCTGAACCTCGCGCTGGGCTCAGCACTGGCCAGCATCGGGTTGACCATCCCCACGGTGGCCGCCGTGTTCATCTGGATCGGCCGGCCGCTGGAACTGGGCCTGGGGCCCAAGGAGATGGTCTTGCTGTTCCTGACGCTGATCGTGTCAGCGCTCACGCTGGGCAAGGGCCGCACCACGATCCTGCAAGGCGTGGTTCACCTCGCGATCTTTGCGGCCTATCTGTTCCTCTCGATCGTGCCCTGACGGCGGCACGATCACCACTTACGCAGGCAACGTCAGCGTTGCCTGCAAGCCCCCTCCCTGACGGTTGGCGAGCACCAGACGCCCGCCCAAGGCCTGCGCCAGTTGCTGCGCAATCGCCAAGCCAAGCCCCGTACCGCCCGTCCCCCGATTGCGCGATGTCTCCAGCCGGTAGAACGGCTGCATCACACGCTCCAGCTCCGCCTCGGGAATGCCGGGGCCCCGGTCCAGCACGGCAATGGCAAGATCGCCGCCCGGCTCGCGCGACACCGTGACCTCCGCGTCGCCGCCAAACTTGATGGCGTTATCGATGAGGTTGGTCAGGATGCGCCGTAGTGCCTGCGGTCGGGTTTCAACGGGCGCCCCAACCCTGCCTTGCACCACGATGGGCGAGCCGCCGTCCCGATAGTCGTAGCTCAGGCTGTCGAGCAGCGCGTCGATATCCACGCGTGCGGGTGCCTCTGCACTGCCGTGCAGCGTGCGTGCGTAGGTCACGCCTTCACGCACGAGGTGCTCCATCGCGCGCAGATCCTGCACCAGCCGTTCCTGCGTTTCAGAAGGGTCCATCAGATCCAGCCGCAAGCGCATGCGGGTGATCGGCGTCTGCAGGTCATGCGAGATCGCCGCCAGGATCTGCACACGCTCGGCCAGATAGCCGGCAATGCGCTGCTGCATGGCGTTGAAGGCCGCCGCTGCGTGCGCCACCTCCACCGGACCGTGTTCTGGAATCGCTTCGCTCTTGAGATCGGGGCCGAGGCTTTCTGCAGCGGTGGCCAGTTGCTTGAGCGGGCGGGTGACCAGGCGCACGGCCAGCCACGCGCATCCGCCCAGCAACACGAGCTGCACACCCAGCAGCACCGGCAGCCAGGTCGACAGACCCATGGGATTCGGATGCACGTCGATCGTGAGCGGACTGCCATCGGTGAGTGTCAGGTGCACCTGGTACTGATTGCCGCCACCGGGCACTGCGTTGGCGGTGACGTTGTACCGGCCCTCCAGCGCGCGATCGATGGTGGCCACCGCCTCGCGGGACAAGGCGTCGCGCGGCGGCGTATCGCTGCGGATGCCGGCATCGAGCTCGTAGCGGTACGTGCGCCGGCTCAGTCGGTCTGCCCAAAGCTCGCGCTTGGTTGCGGGCAGCATGTCGAGCATAGCGACGGAACTGGCGACGTCGGTTTCCAGGTTGCCGAGCATCAGCCGGTCAGCCGCATCGGAGCGCTCATGCAAGACAAGGCTGAAGGCCAGCCCCTGCGCCAGTGCCAACCCCACCAGCAGGATGACCATCAGGCGCGCAAACAAGGTGCGCGGCCAGAGGTGCAAGGTGCGCAAGACTGTCATGCGCGCTCCTCGCGAATCTCCACCACCGAGGCGAACACGTATCCGCCATTGCGCACGGTCTTGATGTACTTGGGCTCGCGCGCGTCGTCGCCCAGGCGTTGCCGCAAGCGGCTCACCATCAGGTCGATGGAGCGCTCGAACAGCTCGGCATCGCGGCCTTGTGTGAGGTTGAGCAACTGGTCACGGCTGAGCACCCGCTGGGGGTGGTCGAGAAACACTCGCAGCAGCTTGTATTCCGCACCACTCAGGGCGACGACCACGTCCTGCGCGTCCAGCAGGTGCCGCGCCGTGGTATCGAGCCGCCAGTCGCCAAAGGCCAGCAGGGTAGCTGCCTCGGTGATCTGCAGGTTGGGCGGCAGCATGCGCGTGCGGCGCAGCACAGAGCGCACGCGGGCCAGCAGTTCACGTGCGGCAAACGGCTTCACAAGGTAGTCGTCAGCCCCCATCTCCAGGCCGAGAATGCGGTCGGCCTCTTCGTTGCGGGCGGTCAGCATGAGAATGGGCAGGTTCTTGCGCGGGCCGGCACGCAGGTCGCGGCACAGGGCCAGGCCGTCTTCACCGGGCAGCATGAGGTCGAGCACGATGAGGTCGACCGAGCCCTTGTCGAGTGCGGCACGCATTTCGCGTCCATTGGCGGCCAGCGTCACGCGCATCTCATTGCGCTCAAGGTAGGTGCCCACCAGCTCGCGGATCTCGCGGTCGTCGTCAACGATGAGGATGTGGTCGGGCTGGCTCATGGTTTGCGCTCGATGGGGGTGGGAAGCTGGGTCGGCAACGTGGTGGCGTGCCGGCGCCGGTCGGACTTGGTCAGCCGCCTGCCAACAATATTGGCCGGCCCGGGTGCCACCCAGCGGCAAACGCCCGCACCACCCAGTTCACAGGTCAATGCGGAGAACGTCATGGTGGCAAGCAGCAGCAGATCCTTCATGGCAGGCATCCTTTCAGCAGGCGCACCGTAGCACCGACGGCAGGCGATGGACGCATTGTGCGGCGGTTTGCACGGCCTTTTGTATCGCTCTGTATCTGGCGGGCTCTTGAACAAGAAACATTGCACTTGCGCGGGCCGGCAGAAACCGCCGCGATACGTGTGGGGCATTCAATGCAGTCATCGGATCAACCAACCAGGAGACGCCCGATGATTGACCTCATTCTTGCCGCGCTGGCCGGCGTATTGACGATTGCATCGCCGTGTGTGCTGCCGGTGCTGCCCATGGTGCTGAGTGCGTCCAGCGACGAGTCCAGTGCGCTGCGCCCGGTGGCAATTGCGTTGGGCTTCGTGCTCGCGTTTTCTGCGCTGGGCGTGGCATTTGGCGCGCTCTCCAGCTCGCTTGCCTGGGCGCAGGACGCCATCCGCACCCTGGCGATTGTGATCCTGCTGCTGTCGGGGCTGGCCCGCCTGTGGCCCAGCGCGTTCGAGCGGCTCGTGGCGCCGCTGGGCGGCATCATCGATCGCTTTGCGGGGGTGGCATCCCGCACTGGCACTGGCTTGGCGGGCGGGTTCGTACTGGGCATGACGCTGGGCGTGGTCTGGACGCCGTGTGCCGGCCCCACACTGGCCGCCATCCTGGCGCTGGTGGCCAAGGCGCAGGACCTGGGCCGCGCCGGGGTGCTGCTTGCGCTGTTCTCTGCAGGCGCCGCGATTCCGTTGCTCACCATCGCCTATGGCGGCCGCTATGTCACCGCGCAGGTCCGCAAGGTGTCGCGGTATGCACAGCGCCTGCAGCAGGTGTTTGGCGCGGCGGTCGTCGTCACGGCCATTGCAATGCTGTTCCAGGTCGACACGCTGGTGGTGGCGCGGCTGAGTACGGTGCTTCCGTCGATTCACCTGGGGGTGTGATGGGTGCGCCCTGTCTGCGTTCGACTCGGGCGCTACACCACCGGCTGCATCTCCTGCAGCAGCGTCGGCACCAGTTCCGACACAGTCGGGTGGATATGCATGGCACGGCTGATGGTCGTGTACGGCGCCTTGGCGTACATCACATCAAGCAGCGCGTGCACGACCTCATCCCCCGTCACGCCCAGGATCGCCGCGCCGAGAATCTCGTGACTCTGCGCATCGACCACCGCCCGCATAAAGCCTTGGCTCTCGCCTTTCTCCACCGCACGCCCAACGCGCGTCATGGGGCGGTTGCCGACCAGCAGCTTGCGGCCCGATTGCTTGGCCTCCGTCAACGTCATGCCAACGCGGCCAAGCGGCGGATCGATGTACATGGCGTACGCCTGAATGCGGTCTGACACCTTGCGCGGGTCACCATCGAGCAGGTTGGCCGCGACGATCTCGTAGTCGTTGTAAGACGTATGCGTGAACGCGCCGCGCCCGTTGCAATCGCCCAGGGCCCAGATGCCGGAGACGTTGGTGCGCAGTTGCTCGTCGACACGGATGTACCCGCGCGCATCGGTCTCAACACCGGCCTTGTCCAGGCCCAGATCATCGGTATTGGGCACACGCCCCACGGCCAGCAGCAGGTGCGAGCCCAACACGTCTCGCGCGCCGCCCGCGCAATCCAGCCCGACCACCACGTTGCCGGCTTCGCTGCGCACGCTCAGGCAGTTGGCGGCCACCTGCACGTCGATGCCCTCGGCTTCCAGAATCTCACGCACCGCCTGCGATACATCTTCGTCTTCACGGGCGATCAGGCGTGGGCCTTTCTCCACGATCGTCACGCGTGCGCCGAAGCGCCGATACATCTGGCCGAACTCCAACCCCACGTAACTGCCGCCGATTACGATCAGGTGCTCGGGCAGGAAGTCCACGTCCATCATGGTGGCGTTGGTGAGGTACGGCACCTGGTCCAACCCCGGCATCGCGGGAACCAGCGCGCGCCCGCCAACGTTGATGAAGATGCGCTCGGCCTCCAGCAGAGCATTGCCGACACGCACGGTCTGCGCACTTTCAAAGCGTGCATGACCTTCGAAGACTGTGCAGTGCTCAAGTCCGCGGACCCACTGTTCCACGCCCTGGCTGGAGCGCCCGGAAATCTCGTCCTTGCGTGCCTTCACGCGTGCCATGTCGACATTGACCGGCCCATCGATCATCACGCCGTACTCGGCAGCCCGCTGCGCAAGACGCGCGGCGTAAGCGCTGGCCACCAGTGTCTTGGTAGGAATGCAGCCCGTGTTGACGCACGTGCCGCCAAACCGCCCGCGCTCGATGATGGCAACCTGCATGCCGGCGCCGGACAACCGCGCGGCCAGCGCCGGGCCAGCTTGCCCGGTACCGATGATGATGGCGTCGAAACGTTGCGTCATGGCGGTCTCCTTCGTGGCGGCATCGATTGCCACGGTATGGTAGACCGCGCAGGCGTCAACGGCGACCCGGCGTCAGAGATGTGTCTTGGGAATGGGCACCGTCAGCCAGAACGGCTGATTGAAGGCAGGAAAATCTGGGCACCCGGGAGTGCGCACGCCCCCTGGTGGACATCACATCAGTGGTGATGGTGATGCTTGCCGCGGCGGCGGCGGCCGTGGTCGTCATGGTCGGCGTACGAATTGCGCTGCACGTTGCCACCCAGTGCCGCGCCCGCACCGCCACCCAGGCCCGCGCCGACGATGCCGCCCGTGCGGCCGCCCATGGCGTTGCCCGCAGCAGCACCCACGCCGCCGCCCAGTGCGCCACCAACGATGGCGCCCTTGCGCTCGCGGCCGTTGGCCGTCAGTGCACCGCCGGCACCGCCGCCAATCGCACCGCCAATCACCGAACCCGTCTGGCCGCCAAGCGCGCCGCCCACGGCAGCGCCACCTGCGCCGCCCAATGCGCCACCGAGCGCATTGCGCAAATCATCGGCCGCTGCCGGCAAGGCCGTCAGACCGGCGAGTGCGGCAACGATCAACGTTGGGGCAATCTTCTTCCACATGCTGGGTTCTCCTTGTTTGCACATGCTCAAATGCAGGATGCGCCACACCCCCGTTGGCAGGCCGCACCTGGATCAATCGATTCGCGGCGCAGAATACCGGGCGTGCGACGGCCCGGGTTATACATTCCCGTCACACCAGTAACAAAATGTACGCAACCGTTGCGTTGGTAAGTTGACCGACAGAATCAGGAGATACCTCCCCCATGCCGACTTATGTCGCCTTCCTGCGGGCCGTGAATGTTGGCGGTACCGGCAAGCTGCCCATGGCCGACCTTCGCGCCATGTGCGAATCCGTTGGCCTGACCAACGTGCGCACCTATATTGCAAGCGGCAATGTGGTCTTTCAGAGCCGGCTTTCTGAAGCCTCGGTCAAGGCCAAGCTGGAGCGCTGCCTGGAGGACTACGCCGGCAAGCCCGTGGGTGTGCTCGTGCGCACGGGTGCGGAATTGGCCGCGGTGCTGGAGGGCAATCCGTTCAAGGCCCAGGCCGCCAATCGGACAGTCGCCATCTTTCTGGATGGCCCCCCGCCCGCCGATACGCTGGTCGCCATGAGCGGCCGGCAGGAAGAGGAAGTCGCCCTTGGCGCACGTGAGATCTACGTGCACTACGGCGACGGCATGGCGCACTCCAAGCTGAAGATTCCCGCCGCCAAGACGGGCACCGCGCGCAATATGAATACGGTTGCCACGCTGGTTGCGTGGGCGGCGCAATAGATCAGGAAGCCGAGCGATCCGCGCGCGGCATGTCGACCGCGGCAAACAGTGCAACCACCTCAGCAATGCGGCGGGAGCCCGTCTTCGCCAGGATCGCCTTGATCTGGCTGCGTACGGTGCTGATCCGCACGCCGCTTCTCTCGGCATGCTCGCCAGGCGTCAAGCCTTCGATCATCGCCGCCAGCGTTGCCATCTCTGCATGCGTCAGATCGTAGGGCCGATGCGCAGAACGTGGCCACGTCGATCGGTAGAAGGGGCATCGCAACAGAACCATGGCCATCGGCTGGGGGCGCATGACATCGGCTGCGAGGTGCGGCTGCAAGGGCACGACGTGCATCTCGATGGCGACCCGACCGTCCTCGTCTGTCATGTACAGCGGCACAGGATCGACCTTCGGCACGCTATCGCAGGCCGCTCTCACCCGTCGCACCAGTAGCGTTGCCAGCGCCGCAACAGTGCAGCCCAGGCGGTTCCCCCTCACAAGCAGCCCTGTCGACTGGTTCAATAGGGCCTCAGCGGCAAGGTTGGCGTAGTGGATGCTCATGCCCTCGTCCACGATCACCACGCCGCGTGGCAACGCAGCGAGCGCCCCGCTCGACAGCGCTGCACTGTCTTGCCCGCGCGTAGCCACGTCCTTCACGCGAAATACGTTCGGCAAATGGTGCAGAACCCGCTGGAGTTCACGCACGGTGTGCTGCTCATACGGCCGGTGGCCGACCGGACGATGCACCGCCAGAATCAGGCGCCGATTGCCGTCGAACAGCGTGCCGCCGCATGAGTATCGGAGCCCCTCTGGGAGGTAAAAATCCTGGTAGTACTCGCTGCGCGCCACGACGTTGCTCGACACGTAGCGGTGCATGGGGTACATCCTGCCGGCCGGCTGGCGCAGCAACACCCCGCGCGCGAGATCAAGGCTGTGATAGTGCTTCGCGTAGTCGTCCGCCCAGCTGGTGCTGTAGCCAACGAAGCGGTACTCGAGAAAGCCTTCCGTGACCGCGTCATGCACGAAACAGTTGGCGGCGCGCGCATCGGCCAAGTGCCGCAATGCTTCCAGCGCAGTACTCCACGCCTTCGGATCGACTGCGGCGGAATACAGCGCCGCAATGACGTTGTCGGCCGAACGTTCGGATGCCATGCTGATCTTCCCCTTCCTCGTGACAGCGCCGCGCACACCGATGCTGCGCAAGGCACCAGCAATCGCTGGCCCTACGCTGCACGCTCGGTGTCATACCGCCATGTTTGGCAGAAGTCTTGCATCCGGGCTATCCCCAAATTTGGGGAGATGTGGCCTGACAGCATCACGAACCAGCGTTGGAAAACGTTTGCAGGTCGACTCCCGGTCCGATTGCCGGCCCGATACGCGGCATCCTCAATCCGGGCCTAGGGTCGTGGCGGTACATGACGCGCTGCACTACGCATCGGATATTCCATCTGAAGCGCAACGAACGCTGCGGTATCGCCACCGTGGTGCTGGGCGATGTCATCGAGTGCCATGTCCAGCGCAACCACGGCGCGAGGCAGCCGCGGTGTGTCGGATAGCAGCGGTAGCGCATTTGCTGCCGCTCCCACCCGGTCAGGAAGAAACACCAGGCCGCTGCCCATGCGCACGCCGCCCGAGGTGCCCGCCGTTGCCAGCACGCGCGTGAAATAGGTACGGGCATGGGCATCGGCCACCAGCGCCAGGGCAACGTCATCACCACCGGGCTGCAGGGCAGCACCGAGCGTTTCGCGCCGCCACAGCGACAGCATGTTACTGGCCGCCGTGTACAGGTGCCGTGGGCTCAACCTGAAGCCTGCGCTTGCGTGTTCAGCTGACCAATCCGGCGCACCGATGGCATCTGCCACAGCACGGGCGCGCTCTACCCCGCCAATCGTCTGGATCAACGCCAGTGTGACGGGCACCGAGGCGCTCACGCCAGTCGTCGTCACAACACGGCCATCGGCCACGTAACGGTGGCCGGACATCCATTGCGTCTGCGGAAACTGCCTGGCCAGCGCATCGCGCGCATACCAGTGGGAAGTCGCGCGGCGGCCCGCCAGCAGGCCGGCACGCGCAAGCACCCATGCACCGTCACATACGCCGATAACCGTCGCGCCCTTGGCCCATTGCTGGCGCACCCAGGCCAGCAGACGCGGATCGTCATCCTCATGCACGGCCGGCACCACCACGTAGTCCGCGCCATCGGGAAAACGCGCGTCGAATGCGTCGATGGTGGCATCGGGTTCCAGGCGGAATGCAGGAAACATCTGCATCGGCCCCGGCTGCGTGCCGAGGGCGATCACATCCGCCACATCAGCACGCTTGAGCACGCCATAGGGGACCACGAAATCGGTCAACTCCGTATTGGCGTTATGCCCGACCACGGCCACGAGCGGCCGGGCGCGCCACGGGTGCGCATGGTTGGCGGGAATCTCAGACTGCACGACGGATGCATCCGCATGATGCACGGCAGCGGGCACACCACCTGGGTCCTGATGCACCTGCAACGCAAAGCAGCCGGCCAGGCCGACAGCCATGGCGCACACACTCCAGCCGACGAGCAAAGCGCGCCGCACGATCAACGCCCCTCCCGGGCAAGCAGGCAGTTGAACGGTGAGAAGAAGACTAGGTTCATGGTCAGGTGTGTGCGCAGTCTTGGGAAATCCAGCGTAGCTTGACGCTCCCATTGGCAGCAATGACAATGATTTGTCGATTTCTGCCAACACTGCTCCAGCCATGCCACGCGCACCCACTGTGCCCCGGTCCGATGCAAACCGCCGCCCAACGGGCCCGCGCGTCGTAGGGCTGGTCGCCTACCCAGCGGTGCAGATGCTGGACGTCGCGGGCCCCGCCGATGTGTTTGCCATGGCGAATGCCTTCAATGTGGAGCCTGCCTACCGCGTCGTGCCGGTCTCATCGCAGGGCGGGCTGGTGCGCGCGTCGAATGGCATTGCCATCGATACGGAATCGACCGCCTCGCTGGCATCGACCGCCATCGACACGCTGATCGTTGCCGGTGGAGAACGCGAGGGCTTGCTGGCAACAGGCGCCGATACCGCCTTGGCGCAGTGGGCGCGCGAGGTGTGCGCCTCGGCGCGGCGGTTCGGGTCGGTCTGCACCGGCGCGTTCGTGCTGGCGCACTGGGGCCTGCTCGATGCACACCGCGCCACCACGCACTGGGCATCCGCACACTTGCTCGCGCAGGTCTTTGCCAACGTTGCGGTCGAGCCCGATGCGCTTTACGTACAGGACGGCAAGGCGTGGACGTCAGGCGGTGTCACGGCGGGCATCGACATGTGCCTGTCGATGGTCGAGCAGGACCTTGGCCGCTGGGTGGCGGCGCGGGTGGCCAAGCAGTTGATTCTTGCTGTGCGGCGCATGGGCAATCAGTCGCAGTACTCGCTGGCGCTGGAAACCCAGTCCGGGCAGTACGCCGCGCTGGTCGACTGGCTGCGCACGCGCCTGCGCGAACCGATCGACGTCGAGCAGATGGCAGCGGCGGCCGGTGAGGCGCCCCGCACCTTCCACCGCCGCTTCACGCGCGAAACCGGCATGACGCCACGCGCCTTTCTGGAAACGCTGCGGCTGCAGGCCGCCCGCGCACATCTGGAAGCGGGTGACTCCGTCAAGCGCGCCGCCCGCGATGCCGGCTTTGGTTCGGAGGCACATCTGGCCAAGGCGTTTCGCCGCCGGTTTGATCTCACGCCATCGCAATACCAGGCGCAGTTCGGGCACTAACGCCAAAGCACATCAATGCGGGGCTGCCACCTTGTGATGCGCCATATGGTGGAAGTAGGCCAGCAGGTCATTGAGCTGTGCCTCGGACAGCGTCTTCTCATCAATGGACGACATGCGCGCATTCGGCCACCAGCGCAGCGACTGCGGATCACGAATGAGGTGGCGCAGCTTCTCGTCACCGAGATACTCGACCGGGCTGTATGGCACGTTCAGGTCGGGCCCCAGCGTGGCGTCGCCCGCGCGGTTGAGCGTGTGGCAAGAGAAGCAAACGCGCTGAAACGTGGCGAAGCCACGCATGACAGGGCCATCGGCAGGCAGCCCGGCTGCAGGCCGGATGGCCGCAAAGCGCTCCTGCGGCTGCGCAGCCACGTCAATGCGCACGATGTTGTACGTCCACAGGCTTTCGTTCACCACGGAGGCCTTGGCCGGCGGCGCCGTCCAGATCAGGCGGAACGGCCCGATGTCCTGGCCCTTGAGTGTCGGCCACGGGGTGTCCGGGTCTTCCACGGCGAGCCAGGCGCGCGGCCCGTCGGCGCGGTCAGCCAGCAGCAGACGCATCGGCAGATGCGATACGTAGCCGTCGCTGGCGACGGTGGTGGCACTGGCGTCTGGGCTGGTCGGCTGGCCTTTGAAGAATTCAGTCACGGGAACGGCCTTGAAGGTCAGGCGGCGCTTCAGGTTTTCGTCTTCCACGGTGACGTCGATCAGGCGCGGGTTGTGCAGCAGTGCCTCGCGCGTCCACATGCGCGGCTGCCCGCCAACGGCAACCGTCAACGTAGCAAACTCGGCAGCGTGCGCCGTGCCGCTCAGCGTTGCGCAGGCGCAGATTGCCCATCCTGCCAGTGTCACAAGCCAGTGCTTCATACGTTCTCCCATCGGTAAAGCGGTCGGATGTCGTTGTTGGGGTGTGAGTGTATTCAAGCTGACAGACGTTAGGGGGAGCCACCTTCATCGGTCGACCTGTTCCTCAACGCGCTGCCGGACGACCTGCAGCACGGCCGGCAACCGGTCAAGCGCCACAGAGCCCAGCGCCAGGCGCAACGCGTGCGGCACCTGCTTCGATGTTGCGAAGGGCTCCGCCGTGGATACGGAGATCCCGTCTGCCCGCAAGACTGCTGCCACGTGGTCGGCCCGCACTTCCGGCGGCAAGACAAGCCAGACGAAATACGACACCGGATGGCTGATGAGCGTCAGCCCGGCCAGGGCCTTGCGTGCGATGGCCTGACGTTCGATTGCGTCGCGCCGCTTCTCGGCTTCCAGGCGGGTGACCGTGCCGTCGTCCAGCCACGCACACGCCAGGGCCGTGATGATGGCAGGCGTGTTCCAGGTGGTGGCGCGAATGGCGCGTTCGAGCTTGTGCACCCAGGCCGCCGGCGCCGCAACAAAACCAAAGCGCAGGCCTGTCGCCACGTTCTTGGAGAGGCCCGACACATAGACCGTCGCTTCCGGCGCAAGCGCTGCCAATGGCATGGGCGCATCGTCTGCGAGGAATGCGTAGGCGGCATCCTCAATCGCAATCAACCCGTGTCGACGCACGATGGCGGCCAGCCGGCGCCGCCAGGCGATACCGCTGACCCAGCCGAGCGGATTGTGCAGCGTGGGCATGATGTAGACGACGCGAACACGGCGGCGCGTGCACAAGCGCTCCAACACGTCCAGATCCATGCCCTGCCCTGCTGCGGGAACCGGCGCCAGCTCCAGATGCAGCATCTCGGCCAGCACCTTGAAGCCGGGGTAAGTCAACGCGTCCACGGCCACCACGTCACCCGGTTTCAACAATGCTGCGGCCGTCACGGCCAGCCCGTGCTGCGCACCATCAACGACCAGCACATTGTCGGGCGCAACCGTCAGGCCACGGAGCGCCAAATGCCGCGCAACGCAGGAACGCTCGTGCGGCCGACCACCATGCGGGGCATAACGCAGCAGCGCCTCAAGATCGCCCTGGGCTGCAAGCTGCCGCAGCGCACGGCTCAGCAACTGGGCCTGCCCCGGCAGTGACGGGTAGTTGAAGTTCAGATCCACCACCCCCGCCGCCACGGCCTGCTGGTCGACCCCCAGGCCACGCGGTAGTGCGGCTTCGCGCACGAAGGTGCCGCGGCCCACCTCGCCGCTCACCAGTCCCATCGCTTCAAGTTCCGCATATACGCGCGTGGCCGTGACCAGCGCAATGCCGTGGTGCGCGGCCAGCCGACGGTGCGTAGGCAAGCGCGTGCCGGGCGGCAGCTCACCAGAGCGGATCTGCGCGGCCAGTGCATCGACCAATGGCTGATAGCGGGCTTGCGTCATTGCGGGGGACCGGGCGTACGGATGTATTAATGACAATTTTTTGATTGTATTGCCATTGCACCCTAGCATGCCCCACATCCCCACCCAACTGGGCTCCGGCCAGCACATCCAGGACTGCCATGCACATCGCCATCCTCACCTTTGACGGATTCAACGAGCTGGACTCGCTCATCGCCCTGGGCGCGCTCAACCGCATCAAGAAGCCCAATTGGCGCGTGACGCTGTGCTGCCCGCAAGCGGAGGTCACGTCAATGAACGGAGTGACGATCCACGCGCAATCGTTGCTGGAAGCGGCGCGTACTGCGGACGCTGTCCTCGTCGGCAGCGGCGTGCGCACGCGTGAGGTCGTCGCTGATACGGCGCTGATGGCGCGCCTGGCGCTCGACCCCGCGCGTCAGCTGATTGGCGCACAGTGTTCCGGCACGTTGGTCCTCGCCAAGCTGGGGCTGGTCGGCAACGTGCCGGCATGCACGGATCTGACCACCAAACCCTGGGTGCAGGAAGCAGGGGTAGAAGTGCTGAACCAGCCGTTCTATGCGAATAGCAATGTGGCGACGGCAGGCGGGTGTTTTGCTTCACCGTACCTGGCGGCGTGGGTCATTGCACGCACCGAAGGCCTGGAAGCTGCCACCGAAGCGCTGCACTACCTGGCACCTGTGGGTGAGAAAGAGGCCTATGTGGAAAACGCCCTGAAGCACCTGGTACCGTACCTGCAGGGGTAATCAAGCAGCCTGTGCTGCCCCTGACAGCCATTGGCGCAGAATGGCCACGCTGTAGCGCGAATCCACTTCCGCAATGAACTGTGCGAAGTCCACGCTGGCCGCATCGTCTGCGCGGTCAGAGATCGTGCGGATGGCTGCAAACGGTACGCCCCACTCGTGGCAGATCTGCGCCACTGCGGCACCTTCCATTTCAACGGCAAGCGCGTCAGGCAATGCTGCCCGCAGCGTCGCGCTTTCGGCCGAGGTGGAAACGAAACGGTCTCCACTGATGATGAGACCGGCGTGGGCCTGCGGCGCGGCAATACCGAACGCCTCCATGACCGGCTGCCCCAGCAGCCCAAGCGGATCGGCCAGCACAGCCCGGGCGCTTTCGAGCAGCCCCTGCGCCAGCGCCGCATCGGCCTGAAAGCGGGCGACGCCCGTCAGCGGAATCTCCCAGCGCGGGAACAGCGGCGAGGCATCCACATCGTGCTGCAGCAGTTCGGACGACACCACCACATCGCCCACCGCCACCCCCGGCGCCAACGCACCGGCCACGCCAGCAAACACCACCGCCCGCACACCAAACTGCGCGACCAACATGGTTGCTGTGGACGCCGCGGCCACCTTGCCAACACGCGACAACACCACAACAACCGCCTGGCCATCCAGCTCGCCCGTCCAGAAATCGCGGCTGCCGATGTGCACGGCGCGCGCACAGGACAGCAGCGTCAGCAGCTCGTTGATCTCTTCATGCAGGGCGGCCACGATGCCGATGGGGCCACCGGAGCTGCTGGCGTTCTGATTGGGGGACGGAGTGTTCATGTGCGGTTCGGTGCGCCGATCCTGGCGGCAATGACATCGGGAAAGGACGCCATTGTCGCCGCAATCTGCGCGCGCACCGCGCACATTCAAAGCAGTTGTGCCGCCTTCTGCACCGCAGCGTGGCGATCCGCGCGCAGGTTGTCCAGCCGTGCCTTCACGGCCGTGAGGACTTGCGGCGCAGCCAGCTCTGGGCGCCCGCACTCAAACGGCGGCGCCGGTGCGTACTCGATACCGAGCTGCACCGATTGCGCATACTCAGCACCCGCAATGTCGGCCATGACGGTGAGCGCCATGTCGATGCCCGCCGTTACGCCGCCGCCGGTGATGAGGTTGCCGTCACGCACCACGCGGTGCTCGTCGACGATGGCGCCGAAGGGCGGCAGCAGATCACGCCACGCCCAATGGCAGCCCGCACGCTTGCCGCGCAGCAAGCCGGCGGCACCAAGCACGAGCGACCCGCTGCACACCGAGGTGACATAACGCGCGCCGTCCGCCAGCCGGCGCACTTCACGCACGAAGTCGGCATCGGCCATGGCTTCGATCACGCCAAAGCCGCCGGGTACGCAAATGAGATCGGCACGTTCAATGTCAGCCAGACGCTGCACGTTCGTGATGGTGAGGCCGCCATCTGCGCGGATCTCTCCGCCACGCGCCGAAGCCATCACGCACTGCGCGCCGGGCAGGCGCCAGAACACTTCGTTGGGGCCGGTGAAATCCAGCTGGGTCACGCGGTCGAACAAGGCAAACACAACAATGAAGGGGGAAGCACTCATGGCACGAATCTCCTGTTGGGTAGGTTGACGTTGCGTAGCATCGCGCTCTATCGTGTTGGCAGCAATGTCATGCTTCCCGCATTTACTGCCATCCGCGCCTACCCACCGCCATGTCCCATCGCATTGCCGTTCTTGTGTTTCCTGACTTCCAGGTGCTCGATGCCGCCGGGCCAGTGGCCGCATTTGAGGTGGCCAGCCGCTACCGCGATGGCCACTACGCGCTGCGGGTCGTGGCCGCACAGCCCGGCCTGGTGCGCAGTTCATCCGGTGCACTCTGGGCGGCCGAGGCCCTACCGCCCGCCAGCCAGGTCGACACCCTGCTCGTGGTCGGCGGCGATGGGGTGGACGCCGCCATGCTGGATGCTCGCACGCGCCGTTTCGTGCAGCGCTGCACGGCGCGTGGCGCGCGCGTGGCCAGCGTGTGCTCGGGCAGCCTGCTGCTGGCCTCCACAGGTGTACTGAACGGGCGGCGCGCTACCACGCACTGGTGCCGTAGCGAGCAGTTCGCACGAGACTTCCCGCAGGTGCAGCTGGAGGCCGACCACATCTACGTGAACGACGGCCGCTTCTGGACCAGCGCGGGCATCAGCGCCGGCATCGACCTCGCACTCGCGGTGATTGCCGACGACTTGGGCGAGCGCGTGGCGCGTGCGGTGGCACGGCAGTTGGTCGTCTATTACCGGCGCCCCGGCGGGCAATCGCAGTTCTCAGCGCTCAATGAAATGGACTCCGCGCGCGGCCGCTTCAAACCCCTGCTGGATCACGTGCGCCGCAACCTGGGTGCGCCCCACCGCGTGGGCGACCTGGCAGAACACGCGTGCATGAGCCCACGCCACTTCGCACGCGCCTTCCAGGCCGAGATCGGTCTCACACCTGCCAAGGCCGTCGAGAAGCTGCGCGTGGAGGCTGCCCGCGCCGCGCTGGAGAGCGGCGCCACGTCCATGCAGCGCGTGGCGACCGAATGCGGATTTGGCGATACGGAACGGATGCGCCGCAGCTTTCAGCGTTTGCTGGGCATGCCGCCGTCGGTGCTGCGAGCGCGGTAGCCCCGTCTGAAGCGAGAAGAAAGTAAATCAAACATCAGATTTAAGTAATTCTAAATTGAAAACAATCGCAAACTCCCCCTGACGGCAGGGTGTGCGCGATGCATGCCGCTCCCTACGATCCGGTACCAGTCAACTTAACCGGCTGTGGCCCTCTCACTCACCCGCCCCAGCCCGCACGGGAACCCGTACGAGCGCCCGCATGCCGATCCCGATCGACCTCCGCACTGTCACCCTCATCGCCGTCATCACGGTCGGGTTGATGGCGGTCGTCCAGTTCTCGGTCTATCGCGGTTTTCCACGCTTCATCCGCGGGTTGGGTGCGTGGGCACTGGGTTCAGCGGTGCTGTTTGTGGCGGGCTGCCTGCTGATGCTGCGCAGCTATCTGCCGGAGTGGGCATCACTGGTGGGTGGCAACGCCATGCTGCTGGTGGGCTTCTGCCTGTGGCTGTTCGGCATCCAGGCGTTCTATGGCCGCCCGCTGCGCTGGCGCCTGCTGTGTGCCCTGGTGGTGGCCGGCTCTGCGGGCATTGCCTGGTGGTCGCTCGTGCAGCCCGATTACATGGCGCGGCTGGCTTGCATCACGTTCGTCCTGAGCGTGTTCTATGGCGCGCAGCTGGTGCTGGTCGTACGCCATGGCCAGCGCCATTTCAATACGTGGTTCCTGGCGGTGGCGCTGGTGATCCAGCTTCTGATCGTCGCGGTCCGCTGCGTGACTGCGCTGTTGCCCGACCGGGTGGCCGAGACGGATCTCTACGCCGTCACGCCGTTTCAGATCGCCTATCTGGCCAGCTACAGCATGACGGCATTGATCCTGACCGTCGGTTTTATCATGGCGGCCACGTGCCGCCTGCAAACCGAGCTGGAACAACGCTCTTCCATCGACCCACTGACCGGCCTGCTCAATCGCCGCGCATTTGCCTGCGTTCATGAGCGGCAACGCGCGGCCGCCGCGCGCTCTGGCCTGCCGATCGCTCTGCTGTTGGTCGATCTGGACCAATTCAAATCAATCAACGACCACTACGGGCACAGCGTGGGCGACCAGGTGCTGCTCGACTTCTGCCGCAGCGCGGCCAACGCCATTCCACCCGACACGCCGCTGGCCCGCATTGGCGGTGAAGAGTTTGCGATCCTGCTGACGGGTGTCGATATGGCCAGCGCCCATGCACAGGCCGAAGCGGTGCGCTGCGCGATCCTGCACCACGTCGGCCCGGGCATTCCGCCGTACACGTGCAGCATTGGTGTGGCCGGCACCGGCGGCGCAGACTGTACGCTCGATGCCTTGATGCTTGTTGCGGACAAAGCGCTGTACGCCGCCAAAAAAGACGGGCGCAACCGCGTGAAGACTGCGCAGGTGGGCGAGTACAAACCTCAGCCGGTGCCGCAAGCGCTGGCAACCGCGGAACCAGCTTACGCGGCAGCGCCCCCCGCCTGACGGCACACCGGCCAACCTCTGCGCTACGCCAGCACCGCCAGCTTCACCAGATCCACGATCCGGTTGCAGTGCATCTTCCCCTTCATGCTGGTGATGTGTGATCGCACGGTGTGCTCCGACACGCCGTTCTGCGCAGCAAATTCTGAGGGTGCCAGCCCCGCCACCAGCCCTGCCAGCACCTTCGCCTCGGTTTTCGTGATCTGGAACGCGGTGATCAGGTTGTCGGCATCGGCCTGCTTGCGCGCGCTGTTGCGGCGCATCCGCACGAACACGAGCGCCGCGTCCGACGGAAACAGTTGCGGATTGGCGGGGGCCATGTCCAGGCTCAGGGTCTCGCCCCAGGCAAGCGAAACCGTCATCTTTGCGCGACATCCGGTGTGCAAGGTGCTCGCCATCACCTTGGCCAGGTGATCCAGCACGGATTGGCTCGGGTGCCAGAGCCTGTCGTGCCGAACCCGCAGGCCACACCGGTTGTCGAGCAGTGCCCTGGCCAATGCGGATGCATGCACGACCGCGCCGCCTTCCGACAACAGCAGCACCGCCTCATCCATCGCAGAAAACGCGTCTTCCAGCAGACGGAGCATGTGCGTGACGGGCGAATCGCCCCACGCCGCGGGCATTGGCCAACCACTGCGCGGCAGCGCGTGAGAGCTGGGCGTGGCACCGCCCCTCAGCAGATCCGTCATGTGGCCTCCCCAGACCCAGTCGTGCATTCCTGTGCATTCCGTCGAGGCTCATGGTGGATGGTGCGCGATCGAGATGCATCACCCGTTCGGGGTATGCGTTGCCTGCCTGGGCCGTGTCATGATCGGCCCCGGTATTGCTCGGTTCAGGTCATGCCACGCAGGAGGCGCCGATGCGCGAGACAGTGGACATTCCGGCGGAAACGCTCTCCAGGCTCATTGGCCTGATCTACGGCGCCGCCAGCGACGACGACCTATGGCCCAGCCTGCTGCAGGCCATGGCCGACTTCCTGATGCAGGCCGGCGCGCAGGACGCACGGCTGGTCTCGACCGCAGAGACCGACGCCATCGTCGCCAGCTGGTTTGGCGACACCAGCAGCCCGCTGCCAAGCACTGCCAGCGCGGCGGAACAGCAGGTGTTCCAACTGCTCGCGCCGCATTTCGTGCGCGCGTGGGACATGCGCCAGACCCAGGCCGACGCAGAAACGCATCGCCAGATCAGTGACTCCGTATTGGACCGCCTGCCGGTGGGTGTGGCGCTGGTGGAAAACACCGGCGCCGTGGTCAGCATGAACCGCGCGCTGCGGCTGATCCTGGACAACAACGACGGTCTGGTGCTCGTTGCCGGGCGCATGGAATCCCGCCCAAGAAAACTGCTGGAAGATGCGCTGCGCGAAGTGACCTCGGCCACTGCGCACCCAGGCACCCGCACGGCGTTCCGCCTGGAGCAGGCTGCTGGGCCGCTGTCTGTACTCGTGAGCAAGCTGCAGCCGACCAACGAGACCACCCCGCTGGCGATGCTGTGGGTGGCAAGCGCCGATGTGCCGCTGGTGCCGGAGGGCGGCCTGCGCGAACTGTTCGGCCTGACCGCCGCAGAAGCGCGGCTTGCCCAGCGGCTGGTGCGCGGGCTGACGCTGGAGGAATCCGCGCAGGATCTGGGCACCACCACCAACACCGCAAAGACGCAGCTGAAGGCCATCTTTGCCAAGGTGGGTGTACGCCGCCAGCCGGAGTTGGTGCAGGCGATCTGGTCAACACCGCTGTGGCTCGACCAGGGCGGCGGCCAACCCAACCGCTTGCCGCTGGGCAAACACGCCACACCCGCGCCCCGCACCTCTGCAGGAGACGGCCGCATGGTCCTGCCCGATGGCCGCGCGCTGGCGTGGTCAGACAGCGGGGACCCGGATGGGCTGCCCGTGATCCAGATGCACGGCTTGTCTTGCTCGCGGCACTTGCGGCATCCGGACGATGCGTTGCTGCGGGAGGCATCGATCCGCCTCATCATTCCCGAGCGCCCGGGCACCGGCGACTCCGACCCGATGCCCGGGCGCAAGGTGGCCGACTGGCCGGCTGACGTACGGGCGCTGGCCAATCACCTCAAGCTTGATCGCTTTGCCGTGCTGGGGTACTCCGCCGGCATGCCCTACGCATTTGCCACCGCACAGGCGATGCCTGAACGCGTGAGCGCCATGTTCATTGTGGCGGCCACGCCCCCAATCGAACGCGTGGACGACATCAAGGCCTACTCTGCGCACTTTCGCATGGCGCTCATGGTGGCGCGCTACATGCCGAACCTGCTGCCGCCGCTGCTGCATGTGGTGGTGCGCAGCATTCGCAAGGATGTCTACCGCTATATCGAATCCATCCTGAAAGCCATGCCGGAAGTGGACCAGCAAGTCTTTCGGCAAGCCGCGTTTCGCGAGAACTACGCGCAGGAGCTGCTGGCCGGCGTCAAACACGGCGGCCAGCACTTCGTGGTCGAGACGCTACTGAACGTGCATGGCTGGCAGGTCGACGGCCACCGCTTTGCGATGCCGGTTGAGTTCTTTCACGGCGCACTGGATTGGCACGTGTCCATCAACGCAGCACGCGCGCTGGTCCGGCGCATTCCGGGGGCACAGCTGCACGAAGTGGAGGATGGCGGCCACTTCTTGATCTACTCACATTGGCGGAACATCCTGCACACCATGCGGGAGCGGCTGTCCTGCATCGCCTGACGTAGCTGCAGTGCCTAAGTTTCCTGCAGCAGACCGAGGTAACGCGGCAAATCAATGTTGCCGCCCGTCACGATCACGCCGATGCGCGCCCCCTTGATGGGCAATCCGCCGTAGCGTGCGGCGGCCAGGCCAAGGCAGGCTGTCGGCTCCACCACCAGCTTCATGGCCTGCGCAAAGCGGCGCATGCACGCCACCAGCATCGCGTCTTCCACCGAAACGATCTCTGTCACACCGCGCTGCAACAGCGCAAACGTCAGCGCGCCCAGATGCTGTGCGCGCGCACCGTCCGCAATCGTCTCTGGCGGGCCGATATGCACGATGCGGCCGGCTTGCAATGACTGCCGGCCGTGGTTGCCCGTAACCGGTTCCGCCCCATACACCTTGCAGCCCGGCGCCAGCGCTGCGGTCACCAGCGTTGCGCCGCCAAGCAGCCCACCACCGCCCTGGCTGGCAAAGATGGCATCCAGCGGCCCGACCTCTTCGATCAGCTCGCGCGTGACGGTTGCCTGGCCAGCAATGACGTCCGCATGGTCATAGGGCGGAATGAGCGTCAGACCATGCGCTTCTGACAATTCGCGCGTGATGGCTTCGCGATCATCGGTCCGCCGGTCGTAGAAAACGATGTGTGCGCCGCAACGCCGTGCTGCATCCACCTTGCTGGCCTGGGCATCTTGCGGCATGACCACGGTGACCGGAATGCCGAGAATCTGCCCGGCCAGGGCCATGCCCAGCGCATGGTTGCCACCTGAAAACGCCACCGCACCACGCTTGCGCTGCCCGGCATCAAAGCGCGCCAGCGCGTTGAACGCGCCACGAAACTTGAACGCCCCGGTGCGCTGCAGGTTCTCGCACTTGAAGTAGACCTGCGCCCCGACCCAGGCATCCATCTCGGGGGAGCGCAGCACCGGGGTGCGCAGCGCATGGCCAGCCAGGCGTGCGCTGGCGGCCTGCACATCGCTCCAATCCGGCAACACGGAGGCTGTTGCGGCAATCGTGGTCACTCAACGGCCTCGTCCGACGGATGCTTCCAGGCCGCCAGCACCTCCGGCGACGGCGTCAGACCCAGAACAATGCCGCGCGCACCAATCGGCTGCTGGAACCAGCGCTTCTGCAGTGCAAGCACGTCCAGGCCCGCGAACAGCGCGGCCAGCGTCTGGTCGACCAGTGCCTTCCATTGCGCATCGGCCCTGGACAGCATCAGCGCGTTCCGCTCCACCGACAGCGTGGGGCCGACCACCTCGTACTGCGCCGGCGTCTTTGCGTTCGCGCGCAGGCCGTAGAGCACCACATCGTCGAGCACGAACGCCTGCGCACGCCCCGTGTCGAGCATCAGGAACGATTCAACGTGGTCCTTGGCGTAGACCTCGCGATAGCCGTACTGATCCTTGAGACGACGCACGTGGCGATCGCTGGTGGAGCCGGCGCTGGTCACCACGGTCTTGCCGCGCATGTCGTCAAACGACTGGATGCCCGAATCCGTACGCACCAGCATGCGCACTGCCGAAACGTAGTACGCCAGGCTGAAATCCACCTGCTTCTTGCGCTCGGCCGTAATGGTGTTGGGCGCGCAATCAATGGCGACCAGGCCATTGACCACTGCCGGCACGCGGCTCTGCGCGGTCAGCGGCAACCAGCGTACTTTCAGTTCCGGCAGATTGAGGCGGCGCTGCGCCGCTTCGGCCACGCGCAGGCACAGGTCCACCGCATAGCCGGCAGGCTGGCCCTTGGCGTCAGAAAACGAAAACGGCACCGCGCCTTCGCGGTAACCCAGGGTGATGGTGCCGGACTGGCGGATCTGGTCGAGAACGGGCGTCGGGCTCTGGGCCAGTGCCGGTGTGGCCACCGCCATCGACAGGGGCAATAGCAGCGCGGCAAGCGCGCGCGGAACGATCGGCAATGCGTGAGACAACATGGTGATCCTTGACGAAAGCGGCAAGGATAGTCACGTGCCCCGTGGGCGCGAACAATCAATTGGCTATATGGGCATCCCGTGACCGTGCATGTGCATATGCGTCATTCGCATATGCGCGGTCACTAGCCGCGCGACGCGGATGGCGACAGCACCATCGCCATGCGCCGCTCGCGTGCCGCCACCCATGTGCCCGCCGCCCCGCACATCGCAATGGCCAGAATGCCTGCCACCGACCAGCCATCCGGCACGTGCGAGAAGACCAGCCAGCCGCCAATCATGGCAAAGCCGATCTGCATGTACAGGTAAGGCGTGAGCATTGCCACCGGCGCGCGGGTGTACGCCAGGATGAGCAAGGCATGGCCTGCCGAGCTGACAACGCCCATCAGGATCAGCAGCAGCCACCACGTCCACTCCAGCGCCTGCCAGCCGAAGGGCAGCGCAAAGGTCAGGAACAGCGTACCGACGGCGCCCGTATAGAAGTGGGTGGTGCCTGCCTCATCCACGTTGGCCAACCGGCTGGTGACAATCTGGAAGGCGGCATTGGCAGCCACCAACCCCAGGGGCAGCAGCAGGCTCCAGCCAAAGGTGCCGCCGCCGGGCCGGAGCACCATCATCGCGCCGAGAAACCCACCCGCCATGAACACCCAGCGCATGGCGGAGACCTGCTCGCCCAGCAGCATGGCCGCCACCAGGGTAATCACCAGCGGCGTCAGCATCACGATGGCCGTCACCTCGCCCACCGGCATCTGCCGCAGGCTCAAAAACGCAAACAGGCTGACCGACAGCAACAGCACCCCGCGCAGCACCTGCAGCCATGGCCGGCGTGTACACAACAATGCGCGCCCGCGGCTGGGCAACAGCGTCACGCCTGTCGTGACCATTTGGAACAGGTAGCGGAACCAGAGCGCCATGGCCACCGGCACGGTGGTGCTGACATATTTAGTGAGCGTGTCAAACGCGGCAAAGAACGCGACCGCTGCAATCAGAAAAGCAATCCCCTGCAGAGGGTGTTGGGCGCGGCTCAAGATGGGCGACTCCGGGGCGGGCTGGGCATGTGTGGCGCGGGTGCGACGCATCTTACCCCCGCCGCGTGCGCTGGGCGGGTGCGCATCATTGGGCTTTGACATCGGCCCCCCTCGTGACTATCAACGATGGGTAGGCATCGATGGCACGCAAGGCCTTTGGCGGACACAGACACCCCGCACGACAACAGCCGCGCGATGCAATAAGACGAGTGACGCAGTCACCGCTACAAGGGGGCCATTTTGAGATCGGGACATCTTGAAGTGCAGCCGGGCTTGTTGCTGAGCCTGTCTCCGGGGCGCAGGACCTATCTGGCGGCACAGGCGGTGGCGTTGCTGTCACTGGTGGTCCTCATCTCGGCATTGCCATTTGCCAAGGTGCAATTGGCACCGCTCCCCTCGTTCATCCCCACGTACGAATCAGCACTCATTCTCAATGACCTGATTACGGCCGCCCTGCTGTTCGGGCAATTTGCCATCACACGTTCACGCGCCATGCTGGCGCTGGCCAGCGGCTATCTATTCACGGCAACCACTGCCATCGGGCACCTGCTGTCGTTCCCCGGGCTGTTTTCGCACGACGGGCTGCTGGGCGCGGGGCCGCAAAGCACCGCCTGGATCTACATGTTCTGGCATGCGGGCTTTCCGTTGTTCGTGATGGTGTATGCCGTGCTGAAGGTGCGTGAAGACCGGGAGCCCGACCGGTTTATCGAAGCCCCGCTCGCGCGCGGCACAGTGTTGCTCGTCGTGGCTGCTGTGCTGGGGGCATCCGCCGCATGCGTGGCGTTGGCCACGGCGGGCGAACATCTGCTACCGGCCTTTATGGTGGGCAATCGTTATGGACCCGCTCAAACCGTGGTGGCCGGCACAACGTGGCTGTGCTGCATGGTGGCCCTGATCGTGCTGTGGCGTAGCAAGCCACACCTGACCCTCGACATCTGGCTGCTGGTGGTGCTGTGCGTCTGGATTTGCGATGTCGCCCTCAGCGCCGTGTTCAACGCCGGGCGCTACGACCTCGGCTTCTATGTCGGGCGCGCATTCGGGCTACTGGGCGCAAGCTTTGTCCTCTTGCTGCTGCTGATCGAAAACAGCGTCCTGCACTCGCGCCTGGCTGCCGCCCGCGCAGAACTCAAACGCCTGGCCGCCACCGACCCGATGACCGGTATCCCCAACCGCCGGGCCTTTGAGACTGCCATGAACGAAGCCTGGCGGCACGGTGCGCATTGGGAGGCACCGCTGTCATTGCTGGCTGTCGATATCGACGTCTTCAAAGACTACAACGAGTGCTACGGCCCGATCCTGGGCGACCAGTGCCTGACCGCCGTTGCGCAATGCCTGACCAAACAGATGCAGCGCGACAGCAACGTGGTCACCCGCTACAACGGCGATGCGTTTGCCGTGCTGCTGCCGAACATCGACATGGCCACGGCAGCCAAGATTGCGCAGCGCCTGTGCGACGCCGTGGCCGCGCTGGCCATACCGCACGCAAGCTCCAGCGTGGCAGACCACGTGACCGTGAGCGTGGGTGTGGCGAGCGGATGGGCGCAGGAAGGCGTGGCGCCGCAAGCGTTCACCAAGGTGGCCGAGAGCGCGCTGCAGA
Organism: Ralstonia sp. ASV6; assembly: GCF_016429285.1. Taxonomy (GTDB): domain Bacteria; phylum Pseudomonadota; class Gammaproteobacteria; order Burkholderiales; family Burkholderiaceae; genus Ralstonia; species Ralstonia flaminis. The sequence goes on along the minus strand of NZ_JAELUI010000004.1, from coordinate 32,556 downwards.
TGGCCAAGGCGGATGGAGGCAACCGGGTGGTTGTGGTGCCGGTGCCTGCGCAGTTGGGGCGGGGGGTGGTGGCGGTGTAGCTGGACAGCATCAAGCCTCCCCCCTCTCCACCCGCCACAACCGCACCAACTCCTCCTGCTCTGCCGGATACGTCTCAAACTGCGCCACACCGGGCGGGATGAGAAACCACGGCTGCTTGCTGCGCGTGTACACGTGCGCGATGGGCGCGAAGGCTTGCTGATGCGCCAGCGTGCCGGGCCTGAGCAGGGCGATATGCGGTTTATCCAGCGGCTCGGCCCATAGGCGCGTGTCGCAACGCGGGCAGATGCGGGCGCGCCGGGTGTGGCCGTTGCCGAGGTCGAACTCGGCGAGCGTTGCGTGGCCCTCCAGAATCTCCAGATCCGAGCGCCGGACCCACATCACGGGGAGCGCCGCGCCGCCGGTGCGGCGCTGGCACATCGTGCAGTGGCAGACGTAGAACGTGAGCGGATCGGCAATGAGCTGGTACTTGACGTTGCCGCACAGGCAACTGCCTGGATAGGGTGGGTGCATGTTGGCCTCACGTGGGGCGTGACATCGACACAGGCTGGCAGCAGAATCGCGCGAGCGTATCGGTCACGATTCCTTCAATCCAATAGATAGAGATAGGGAGGCCCACTTGCCACCGCCCAACAACGCCGGCCATCGCATGGCGACGCAGCCGTTCATGATCGTGGACCTCCCCGGCCTTGGCCGCCTCTATGAGCCCCCTGGGAATACTCGCGTGCCCCATGTGCTGGTGCTGCACGGGTCGGAAGGCGCGTGGTCTGGCTTTGCACACCTGCAAGCAGCCGGCTTTGCTGCCAGGGGGGTTGCGGCACTACCCCCACGAACCCCGGCTCAGCAATGACCACCCTGGACGCATGGCTCGAAGCAACGACGGCTGCCAGCAGCATCCCCGGCGTGTCAATCGCAACCCTGCGATCGGGCAACGTCATCACGGAACGTTGCTTCGGGATTCGAGGCGCGCACGACCCAAGCCCAGTCGACGCGCAGACGGTGTTCGAGGCCGCCTCACTTACCAAGCCACTGGTCTCCTTCATTGCCCTGCAGCTGGTTGACGAAGGGTTGCTGCACCTGGACATACCGCTGCTGGACCTCTGCGGCGAATACGTGCCCAACGACCCCCGCGCCCACCGCATCACGAGCCGGCACGTGCTGACGCACACCAGCGGACTGCCCAACATCGTGCGGGAAGCCGCGCCTTTGCAGACCTACTTCGCGCCGGGTGAGCGGTTCAGCTATGGCAGCAGCGCATTCGCCTGGCTGCAGCGTGCGATGCAGGCTGTAACAGGGCGCCCGCTGGAGACGCTTGCCCGTGAGCGGGTTTTCGCGCCGCTTGGCATGGCGCACTCAAGCCTGGAATGGCAAGACCGCTTTGCCGCCAATCACGCCCAAGGGCACGAGTGGGAGGGCGAACCCGTGCCCAAGCGCCGCGTGGAAGCGGCGCAGGCATCGTGGTCGCTTCTGACCACCGCATCGGACTACCTGCGCTTTGTCCGCGCTGTGCTGCATGCGGAGGGACTCTCCAGCCGTTCTTACGCGCAGTGGTTTGCGCCCGCGGTGCAGGTGCGCCAGGGTGACAACGCGGAGGACTTGTCAGGCACCAACCCGCCCGACCCAAACGTTGCGTGGGGCCTGGGCTGGGGATTAGAGCCCGCGCAGCAGTGCTTCTTCCATTGGGGGCACGGCCCTGGGTTTCGCGCTTACGTGGTCGGCAACCGCACGACTCGGGATGCGGTGGTGTGGCTTGCCAATTCCGCACGCGGTTTGCGACTGGCGCATACCGTGCTTCCGGAGACGGTGCCCGGAGAACACCCCTCCGTGCAGTGGTTGCAGATCGGGAAGTTGTGAGTCCGTAACCAAATCGGCCACGTCGCCAGTCTAAGATCCACGGCACAACAACATTGCATGTTTCGAGGGGGCGAAACTTGATGCGCACAATCATCTCTCTGGCCTTGGCCTGCGCTTGCGCTTGCGCCATGAGCCAGGCGGCATTCGCGCAAGCCACAACGGAGCTGGCCAGCACGGAGCCCGTTATCAAGGCCAACGCCAACCACGACTACTGGGCGCTCGACGGCCTGAGCACGCGGATGCACAAGGCGACGGCCGCCACGCTGTACCTGACCGACCCCGCCCTGTTACCGCTCAGGACCATGGACGAAGACCGCCTGAAGCAGGCTGGCTGCGAATACACCACCGAAGACACGGCGCTCATTGCCAAGCTTGCAGAGGCCGTGGACGGCGCTGGCTTGCGCCACGCCACGTTCTCGCCGCAGTTCGAGCCACGGGAAGCGATCTATCTGACGTTGAGTGGCGGCGGCCAGATTCGGCTCCTGCTTGAGAAGCCCTACCCAGACCAAGCCGCCCTGCTTGGCCGCGTGGATGATCAGCCAGTGACGGTGAACAAAGGCCTTGTCGAAGCGCTGTACCAATGGGCGGCCAACCTGAGGCGCGTTGGCAAGTGCGAGCACTTTGTCGGCAAGTACCGGGGTTGACCGGGTGTTGCGTGGGGCACGCGACGCATTGACCGCGCACCTTCGGCTGTTTGGCGACGCATGCCGTGCTTCACGACACACCAACGGTGTGCGGAACGTGGCGTTTGGGGTTCTGAACCCGGCGTTCGACTCTTTTTCGCTCAAACTTTGGGGCTCTGCGCTCCGACGTTCGACCTTTTATCTCGGCGTTCGGCGCTTTTTGCTCTGCGCTCCGGGCTCAACGCCCAGCGGTTGAGGTTTTTCGCGCGGACACATCAAGGCTCCGAACTCGGTGCCTGGCGCTTTGAGCTCAGCAGTCGCGTCTTTTTGCTCCGCGCTTGCGTGTTGGAGCTCGGCGCTTGAAGCTTTTTGCTCGACGGTCGGGCCTCTGCGCTCCACAAGATGGCCGGCCGCGCCGGAACAGCGGCGGGCATCAAGACCACGTGCCAATCTTGGCCAGCCGCTAGCCATGAAGATTCCTGCCCAAATTCAATAGCAAGAAACGGAATGCCCGCGCGTCGAGGTGCGATCAGACTGGCCGCTGATCAATCCGAACATGAGAAACGACAATGAACGTGCTTGCAAACAAGGTCGCCATCATCACCGGTGCCAGTTCCGGAATTGGACGCGCGACGGCATTGCTTTTCGCACGCGAGGGCGCGGCGGTAGTAGTTGCCGCCCGTCGCAAGGCTGAGCTGGAAAGCCTTGTGGACGACATCACCGCACATGGCGGAACGGCGACATATGTCGCGGGCGATGTCAGAGATGAGACATATGCGCAGACCCTTGTTCAGACGGCCGTTGACCGCTTTGGCGGTCTGGACATTGCGTTCAACAACGCGGGCACGCTTGGTGAAATGGGGCCCACGCCAGAAATATCCGAGACGGGTTGGAGCGAGACGATTGCCACCAATCTCACAAGCGCGTTCCTCGGCGCCAAGCATCAGATCCCGGCGATGATGCTTCGTGGCGCCGGAAGCCTGATCTTCACTTCGACTTTTGTTGGGTACACCGTCGGCTTTCCTGGCGTGGCAGCCTACGCTGCCAGCAAGTCAGGATTGATCGGGTTGACCCAGTCACTTGCCGCGGAGTTTGGGCCCAAGGCCATTCGCGTCAACGCAATCCTCCCCGGTGGAGTCGACACCCCGATGGGGCGCACCATGAGTGCGTCGCCCGAAGCAATGGCCCATGTGGCGGGGCTGCATGCGCTCAAGCGCATTGCAACGCCGGAAGAACTTGCGCAGTCGGTTCTCTACATGGCTTCCAGCGCCTCTTCATTCATGACCGGCGGAGCGCTGCTGGTTGACGGAGGGGTATCGATCAACCGCGCCTGATGTTCGGGCTTGGGCCGCTTGAAACAGCCCGGAAGCGCATTCAGCCGCGTCAACGTAAACGCATCGGCCTGGCAAGCCAGCTGGGCCGCACTGTGAAGGGCCGGGGGTACGTCGGGCTATCGGCGATCGGTTATCGGTTATCGGCCGCACCGATTCTTGGCGCGCGCGAGATTGCGCTTGCTACCCCGCCCGTCTCGGGGTCGCCTTTACTGCTGTTCTTTTATTTCTGCTGATTTGCGTGTTCCAGCACGCGCAGGATTTCCCACCGGTACAGGTCGACCAGCACGCCCTCCAGCGTGGTCAGCATGTACGCGCCAATCGCATCCAGAAACCCGGCCTGATATTCGGCGGGCTTGTCTTGGATGTGGAGCTGGTATTCCCAGCGCAGCGTCTTGGGCTCGAACTGGCGATGCAGTTTCAGGCCCGCCTGCGTGCGGCGCAGAAAATCTCGGCCGCTCAGGGCGCCTTGCAAATAGTCGCGCTTGGTTTCAAGGCTCATCGGGCGCCTCCGGAGGGAGGGTGTTGCGCGATGCGGGTGAGAAGAGAACGTGCGGGGCGATGCCCGCGTGCGGTGGGTACGGCTTGGGTCGGTTGATCCATTGTCTTGCCCTCTGCTGATTGAGTGGGGAGCCACCCACCGGTGAGGGTGGGCGGGCACACGACAAGGTCTGCAATACCGACGTTACTGTCATGACGGCAGGGCCGAAGCCCTCCCTGTCGGGCCCGCCCGTAGGGCGAACGACGACAGCGGTAGAAACCTGAGTTTCTTCCGGACAGGAACGATCGAGATTGCAGTCTCGGCTGCGATTGTTTGCGCAGCGGGAGTGAGTTTAGCGTTCGCTAGTAAGGCAGCGCAAGTTGAGCTGGGCTCGGTTAGCAGGGTATCGATACCAAAACCAAGCGCTATGCCCAATGTGGGTCTGCATGCAATTTCTTGCTGTCAATATAGGCGGCCTTCCGTGCTTCGAAAGCAGCTTCAGTTGTCGTAAATACCGCAACGTCGCGATTGAGTACGCTACTGTATGTTTCGAATATAACTTTGTATTCAGGGGTAGCTTGGTCTGACAGTACATCAAGCGCACGATCGACCTTCCCCCCGGTCAGTTCTTCATCAAGAAACTGCCCCTCAAAATGCGGGAATTGGGTAAATATTTTTCCGATCCCCGCCTCCTGCACCGTGTCGCGAATTTTTCCATTTAACGTCCATGTTCCGCTTGCAACCATAGTGTCTTTACGCTTGAATTTTGGAGTATCGGAATCATGAATTACGATATATGGCATCTTAAATTGATTCAACACACGGGCAAACAAAGGAATATTGCCCTTTCCCATGCAATCAATAACATGAACTTCCAACCCAAGCTTCTCAGCAACGTGCTTGACCACGAGATGCTCCGTTGGTCCCTCAACCAGAATAATGTTCTCGTAAAAAAAGAACTCATTCACGACTGAATTACAAGAACGAACCATCTTTATGTTCTCTCTCTCATCTTTATCGAATGAGATAATGTCCGTAGAAACAAAATGCTGCTCACCCACCGCAGGATCGACTCGAATAATTGTTGTATGGTCTTTAGATAGATCTATAAAAATTGGCGAATGAGTCGTGGCGATTACCTGCCACTCTGGATTATTTAGTGCGAAATCGTAGAGGGATTCCCTTGCATTTCTCACCGTAGGAGGGTGAAGGAATGCTTCAGGCTCATCAATGAGCAAAATTCGCTGAATATCGCCCACAGCCTTCGGCTTCTTCTTAGCTGGGGCCTCTGACATTACCGATAACGCAGACCAAAGCAATGCACGCTGCAGGCCAGTGCCCTGCAGCAACAAGGGCGTTGCCGAACTCCCGGAAGTGCCTATGCGAATATAAGAGTCCGCAGCTATTAATTTTTCATCGATGGCATCTTTAGATCGGGGCACCACCTCAATTGTCGTACCAGGAAATACTTGGGATACATTTTCAGTAATTCTTTGAGCGATATCCTCGAATGACGCCCTCGAATCATCAAAAACCTTTTTTGCCAGAAGTTCGATTTGATCAAATGCTGCCTTTGTGCTACCAGCATCCGCCCTAAGGCTAGATTTCACATACTCCTTCAGCATTCCAACGATCTTGGTCTGCGTCGCATCGACTGGGTCGGTCGGCCTAATTCGCACTGGCTGAGGAATCCGACTCTGAATCAATGAGTCCCATCCGCCGACGCCACCATCCTCGAAGTTTCCAGTGGCAGGATCATAAGACTGCTTCTGACCTTTAACGCCCGGCCCAGACCAAATCCAACGAACTTTTATGCACCTACCATAATCCCCATCATCGTGCGCCCACCTTTTACCGATCACATCTTCATCCTCTTGGGAAATAGAATTGAAGACACCGGTAATTTCAATTGGATTTGTTATTACTCCATCATGAAAGTGGCTTTCGTCCAGCTCCTTCCCGGCTGATGCAAACACCTCATATGCATCAAGAATCGTCGACTTCCCTGAGTTATTCCTCCCGACGAGGACGACAATCTCATCAATCCGAATACCACACACTTCGGCACCGACCTGCTTGTAATTTCGAACGAGCAATCCAGCTAAACGCATGATTAAACCCCTCGCCACCAGGCCAAATTAATTTAAATTTGAATCCCTATCACCGAAGAGAAAAAGATCTCCAATCTCGTATTAGCGCCTACCCATTTACGCCACCAACTTCCCACAAGCCTCCCCCACTCGCACCGCAAACCCCGACTCCCATCCTCGACTCATCCCCCTACTCCTGTCCGCAGCCTATACCGACACCCCTTCCAATAATTAGTACACCCCCAAAACACCCCATTCTTCCCATTCCGCGCCACCAACTTCACCCCACAAGCCGGGCACGAAGGCGTCCGGTAATCCCCCTCAAACACCTTCACCAGCAGCGCGGCCTGCTTCTCTGCATCCAGCGCGCGAATGCGCTCAAGAATGGCCGGACCATCCAACAACTGGATACCTGCGCTATCTGAAAATGCCTGCACCGGATTCCCGACATAGCCGGACAAAGACCAGAACACGCCCCGCTTGACCTTGTGCGCCAGCATGGAGCCGCCCAGCGCCCGCACCTGCTCCACCTTCACGGGCTTGGACCACGCCTTGCACTGGACCACCGCCACGGGCGAGTCCAGGCCGGCCTTGTATAGGGTGGCGTCAATGCCGCCGTCCGGGCCGTGCGGCACCGTCTTCACCGTGAACCCCATGTGCTCGTAGTACTGCACGCACAGCAGCTCGAACCGCTTCCACTCAAGCGACTTAATGGCCTCCAAGGTCCAGCTCTGGGGTGCGGTGGCTTCTGCCTGCTTGGGTGCTTGGTGGGGCGTGGTGGCGTCAGGCGTTGCGTTGGGTGCATCGCTACCCGCCGTGCTGCGTGCGGACTGGGACGGCGCTTTCACTGGTCGGGACCGCATGGCGGGTTCGTTGCGCGCGGGGCCAAGCCGGGCATCGGCCTGCTGGCTGCGCTCTCGCAGGTACGACAGCACCGCGAAGAAGGCGAGCAGCAGCGCGGGCACCCACGCCAGCCCGCGAATCATCGTCACGACGATGCCCAGAAACGGATTGGCCGCAAACGCCGTCGGAAGGATGTTGTGGAAGATCAGGTAACTGGCCGCAGAGCCAATCGCCAGCATCCACCACGGCAGTGCCAGCAGCACATCGCTCGTGGAGGGTTGTTTCTTTCTCCTACGCCCCATTGCCTGACCCTTGAAGGTTTCTTTCTTGAGAACCGCCTGATTAGATAATTAGGATTAGGCGATTTTTTATAATCCGAATAAGGTAATCAGATTCAGATTTTGTCGAGAAATAGCATAGCCCACGTTTTGGGGTTGAGAAGCCCTCTGCGGTGGGGATTTCTGACGGTACGTTAATAAAACTAAGCGCCGCAGGTGCTGACTGACGCAAAAGCACTCGGGTACGATGCGGCACCTCATTCGTACATCGCCATGCCGCACCCATTCCAGACAACCGAACAAGAGGTGATTGCCGGATACCGGCTTCACTACACCATGAGCCGCACAAAGGCTGCGTGGTTGGCCGCCGCGTTTGTATTAGGGGTCGCGGCCTATGTCGCGACAGGAAGCCCGTACGCGGCTGGCTTGGCGGGGGGCTCGGTGGGCGTGGCGGTGCTCCACGTCGCGGTCCGCTACCTGCTCATTCCAAATCGGGGCCGGCGCATCTATCACCAGCAGAAGAACCTGCAGCGCGAGTATCAGTTCTCGTGGGACGACCAGGGCGTCACCGTCCGTGCCGAGGGGTATCTGGAGAATCTGCGCTGGGCAGACATTACCAAGGCCAAAGAGAATGAGGCGATGGTGCTGCTGTATCGGTCTGACTATAACTTCAGCCTATTCCCCAGGCGCTGCTTTTCTGGTGCGCAGGAGTATGCGCAATTTCGGCAACATCTTGTGCCTCGGCTGCTCGGGTAAGGCTCGCACAAAAACCAACCCGACCTACGATCGCCCTACCCTTTGATCTTGAATGATTTGCTCTTCTCGGCTGTGTCACGAAGCGCCGCGTGGCCACGTCCCCCGGGAATGAACGGCTTGAGCTCAAGCGTCAACTGAGGAATGTAGGTTGTTGCAGCGTTGAGAAGGACCATTGGGGCGCTATGTTCTTCAACGTATTGCTTGACGTCTTTCACCGCTTGATCAGAAAAATCCAGATCGAAGCCCCGAAGGTTGTTACCCAGGCGCTGCATCCAGGGCAGACCATAGGCGTGCAGCTCCTGTGAGAGTGGCGTTGCTACTTTCTTGGCATCACGGGCCACAAGAAGCTCGCGCACAAAGGCTGTAGGCACTGCGGTGGTTATTCCACTCGTTGCGCCGTCATGGTCATAGAGCAAGACGTGACTCGCTGTCGTGGCCTTTGAGATTTTGGAAAGTTGCGCTGCTCCAAGCTGCTTGAAGCCAGTGGGTTTCCCGTTGTCAAAGTATTGCCGCTTTGCCTCATAGAAAGCGACGCCCTCGATGGCGAGATACTCCTTCAGCCAGACAGTCACAAGCACTGCGATGTCGCCGTAGTTCTCTTCCGGCGTTCCCGCAAGTTTGCAGCCCTCCCAGACCGTACGTTGCTTGTGCTCTGTCCATGTAATGTCCTGACCAATTTCCTCAAGGCGACCAAGCAATCCTGCTGAGATGATGTTCTCGTCCCAACGGTTTTTCCCCGCACCCGTCCTGTACTCGTGAAGCAGCTCTTGACTCAATTTGCTGGACCGCGCAAGCCATTCGTCGATTGAAAGCGGTAAAGACATCAGCTCTCCCTGTTTGGTTAGGCACAGCCAGTGTGCCGACTCCTCGCGCTACGGTATATCCACATTCCGTTGGGGGCACGCTCGACCGTGGTCACAAGCAAGCGCTCCCCATCACCCAACAAACTTATAATGTCGCCCGGCCACGCAAACCCACGTGGCCGCCAGCCAGCGTCGCGCACAAAACTTGCGCCGCACCTGCGATGGCAGCTTGCAACACATCGCCAGGCCTTGCCCTTTTGACCCACACCATGCCCTACCGCTTCCGCCTGTTGTCCGCCTCGTGTGCCGTTGCCGCGCTTCTGTCGGCATGCAGCTCTGCGCCCACGCCGCTCTATCAGCAAGAGCAGTTTGACGCGGCGGCCAGCCCGTACTCGCGCACGTTCCACGCCAAGGCGGATGCCACGTGTGAGGCCGCGCGCCGCGCGCTGCTGAGCCAGGGGTATGTGTCGACATCACCACGCGCAGACACCATCGACGGCAGCAAGAATTTCCAGCCGAGCAATGATTCGCATGTGGTGATCTCGTTCCACGTGGTGTGTGCGGATGCCAATGCAGACGGCACATCCAGCACGGCCTATGTGAACGCGGTGCAAGACCGCTACTCGCTCAAGAAGACGAGCACGTCGGCCAGCGTTGGGTTGAGCATCCTGGGCTCGGTGTCGCTGCCGATCGGCTCGGGTGACGATTCGATGGTGAAGGTAGCCAGCGAGACGATTCCGGCCGGCGTGTTCTACGAGCGCTACTTCAACCTGGTGGATCACTTCCTGAAGATCGACCCGGTGCGCCGTGACCGCGCGGCAGTGAAAGTGGCCGAGGCGGCTGCGAAGGAACACGTGGCCCCGCTGCCCGAACCCGCCCCCACGGCGCAAGGCGAGCCGATGAAGATGACGACACCCGTGGTGCCGACACCGCCGGCGCCGCCTGTGCCGGCGGCTGTGCCTGCTGCAGCAGCACCTGCAGCAACACATGCACCGGCTCCCTCACCGGCATCTGCACCGGCAGTTACGCCGCCTGCGCCGGAAGCCAAGCCGCATGTTGAACCCGCGCCGGCGTCTGCACCTGAGGCAACAGTGCCAGCTGCTACCCCGGCACCTGCATCCGCGCCGGCTGCCAATTCAACGGGCGGGGCGAGCTGAGCTGGCTCGACAGGCGCCGCTCTCCAGACGGCGGATGAAGGGCACGACGTCTTGGATGTCGGTCAAACCGGTCTTGCTGAAGGGCGATAGCGCCGCCGCGCGCTGGTGTTGCTGCCCTACCTGGAGTAGTGGCCGGCTACGCCACCGCGGCTATCGCGCAAGCCGCGCTTCCAGCATGGCCTTCACCTCCGGCCATTCGGTATCAATGATGCTGAAGCGCACCGAGTTGCGCTTTCGGCCATCGGGCATGATGCGCTCGTGGCGGACGATGCCCTCTTGCTTGGCGCCGATGCGCAGGATCGCAGCGCGGGATTTCTCGTTCAGCTCGTCGGTGGTGAACTGCACACGCACGCACTGCATGACGTCAAACGCAAACTTCAGAAGCAGCAGCTTGGCCTCGGTGTTGATGCTCGAGCGTTGGGCCGACTGGCTCAGCCACGTATGCCCGATTTCGAGCTTCCGGTTGGCGCGGTCGATCTTCCAGAAGCGTGTGCTGCCGACGATCTGGTTGGTGTCACGCCGAACGATCACAAACGGCATGACGGTGCCAGCCTGGCGCCCCTGCAGCGCCGTCGCTATGTAGCCGCCCACCGTGTCTGGGCCTGGCACCACCGTCACCTTCAGATTCCAAAGCTCGCCATCGGCAGCAGCGGCAACGAGTGCTGCGGCGTGGTCTGCCTGCAGGGGGCGCAGTTCAACATTGGCGCCAACCAGCGTGGGTTGCGGGTTGTCGGGCGTTGCGGTGGTCATGGTTCTTCAGGTGGCGTGTGCTTGCAGACACGACATGATCGCCTATCCGATACCGGCGTCGGAAAGCGCGGCGGTTTTGGGTGCGGCCAGTGCCGTCTGAAAGCTGTCGGCCAGGCGCAGGATGGTCTGTGCGGTCAGCCGCCCGAACAGCGGGTCATAGTCCTTCTCATACTTGTGCAGCAGCTGGGTGCAGTTGGCGTCTTCCCATAGCCAACCGAGCTTCTTGCGCGTCGTGTTCATCTGCGCGCGGGCGTCATCCGGCACGTCACCCAGGGCATCCTCCCACTCCCACAGGTAGCTGGGTGCGCCGGTTCGGGTAAAGGGCACGCCGCGCAGATTCGCCACCTGTTCGTCATGCCTGGCGGTAAAGTCCACGATCTCCAGGCGGGGCCGGTTGGGCGCGTCGTCGTGCAGCGATTGAATCCAGCAGTGGTACTCGCGGAGCTCTGACAGTTTTCGCACCGTGCGCCGCGCCGCCCTGGAAGGGTTCAGCACCACGTAGCGGCCGCTGCCGCAGTCGATCAGCTCGCCGCCGGCAACGGCAACATAGCTGTGCCCAGTGAGTAAGGTCAGCACCCGCGCGCCAACGATTGCGTAATCGCCGCATCGTCCGATGGGCCCGGCCTCAAGCCCCGAGCGCGACGCTGCGTCTTCAAGAATCGCGTTGATGGCCTCGTCGATCAGCGACCGCAAAACGGGCGGCACCGGCACGGGCAGTACGGGCGCGGAAGAGGATGTGGCTTGCATGGACTGATCGACGTAACTGAAAGAGAGGCAACACGGCGCGACGGCGTGACCAATGTGGACAGTGCCGCAACCGCATGTGCAGATACCGAGAACGCGCTTGCTTAATCCTGACCGTGCCGACGCGCTGCGGTGTCTGCAAACGGAAGCTCGGCGGCCTTCCGGTCTACCGGTGAAAACGCAACGGTGACAACAAGACCATGCCCCGCTGGGTTGTCGCTCAACGTAACGGTGGCCTGGTGGCGCTCGGCAATGTTCTTGACGATGGCAAGGCCCAGACCGCTGCCAACCGTCGTGGCGTCGACCAATCGATAGAAGCGGTCGAACACGCGCAAGCGCTCCTGCCACGGAATGCCGGGGCCGGTATCCACAACACGCCATGCCGGTGCATCGTCCTGCCACAGCGCGGCCACTTCCACGCGGCCGCCCGGCGCGGTGTAGCGCACGGCGTTGTCGACAACATTGGCGAGCAGCGTGCGCAGGCCGTCTTCGTCCCCTTGAACGTTGGCGGGCACATCAGCCGTTGTGTCCAACGTCAGCGCAATGTCCTTGCTCTCTGCCTGCGGCACGAAATCGGCCACCACTTGGTGCGCGAGCTTTGCCAGGTCGACAGGACGCATGTCGTCTTCCTGCAAGCCACGCTCGTGACGCGCCAGGGTCAGCAACTGGAGAACCAGATGGGTCGCCCGGTCAAGACGGGCATGCAGCTTGGCAAAGGCTTTGACGCGCTGCTCATCGGTTTGCACGCGCTCGGCCAACTGCAATTGCAACTTCAACGTGGTCAACGGTGAACGCAGTTCGTGCGCGACTTCCGCCGTGAACTCCTGGCGCCAGATCAGCTCGCGCTCCAGGCGCTTCATCAGGCTGTTCAGCGCATCGACCATTGGGCGCAGTTCGCGCGGCAGTGCGAACGTCTCCACCGGCTCCAGCGCATTGGGCCCGCGTTGTTCGATGGACTCAGCGGTGCGACGCAACGGGCTCAGGCCGCGGTGGACGGCAAACCAGATGATGGCCGCCAGCATCGGAACCAGCACCAAAAATGGTGCCAGGGCCAGCCAGATCAACCGCAAGCCCAGCGCCTTGCGCAAACCGATCGGTTGCGCCACCTGAACGAACTGCCCCGAGCGGGCCTCGCCGTACACCCGCCACCGCTCGCCGCGAAACGGAACCGTCTTCAGTCCGTCGTCGGGGTAGCGCGGAAAGATGAGCGCCGGACGCGATGTGTAGATCAGCTTGCCGCTGGTGTCCCAGACCTGCACCACGATGCCGTCGTCCGGGGTGTCGCCTTCGTCGGTGCCTGGTTTGCCGGGCTCAGCGGCCAATGGCGGCAGATGGATCAACAGCGACCCTGCGATGTGCTTGAGCTGGTTGTTGAACAGCTGGCGGTTTTCTGCCCGCACAACGTTGTACAGCAACACGCCAGCGATGAACGTGCAGAGCAGCATGCCGCCAATCAGCCAGGCCAGGAGGTACCCGCGAATCGTCTTCATGGCGTCTGCGTCAGCTTGTAGCCGACGCCCCGTACGTTCTTGATGAAGTCTCGCCCGAGCTTGCGGCGCAGCGCGTGGATGTACACCTCAACGGTATTGCTCTCGATGTCGGCATCCCAGTCGTAGAGCTTCTCTTTCAGAAGCCCACGCGACACGACTTCGCCGCGCGCGTCCATCAGCACGAGCAGCAGCGCGAATTCGCGCTTGGACAGATTGAGCGGCTGATCGCAAAAGAGGGCTTCGTGCGTACCGGGGTTCAGGCTGAGGCCGCCATACACAATCGTGGCGGAGCGCCGGCCGGAACGCCGCCGGAGCAAGGCGCGTATGCGCGCCATGAGCTCAGCAAAATCGAATGGCTTGATGAGGTAGTCGTCCGCACCGGCATCCAGCGTCATCACGCGGTCGGCGGGCGTGTCCCGTGCGGAGATGATCAGCGCCGGAATGTCGCCGCCCTGATCGCGGTAGGCCTTTAGGACTTCGCGTCCGGAACGGCCCGGCAAGCCCAGGTCGAGCAGCAACAGGTCATACACCTGCTGGCGCAAGGCAAGCGCCGCTGCGTCGCCGTCACGCACCCAATCCACCGCATAGTTTTCTTGGCGCAGCCCCTCTTCGAGGTCCTCTCCGATCATCGGATCGTCCTCGACCACCAGCAATCGCATTGCGCCTCTCCCCAAAACCGAATGCCGTTGCGACGGCTCTGTCGCGCACTGCATTGCGGTGAGTTGGCCAGCCCACGTATGGATCTGGCCCATTTTTTGATTTGTTCGCCCTTGGAAGCCGTCACATCAGGCGTCCAGAGCCCACCCCGTAATAAAGCGTAACAGTTGGTTCGTTAAGGAAAACTTAAAAACTCGCCCGGTATGGGGCTTCCGTAAGGAAGCTGTTGACACCGGAAGCAACACTGGCAACGGCCGCCTCGGGCACCTCGCAGCCTGGCGTTGTCAGGCCGCGCCAAACCATTGCGATGCGGCTTGCTTCAACGCCGCCTGGTCGGCTGTGTCCACTCCCGCCCAGGCGACGATGCCGTCCGGGCGCACCAGCACGGCGGCAAGGCCGAGCTTGTTGTGGGCATCGCTCGCGACATAGGCGAAGCGGCCGTGCCAGCGGCCAGCCAGCGCTTGCAGGGGTGCGCGCGCGTCAAAGTCCAGCAGAAGCCCCTTGCCATTGCGCAGGCGCTCGCCGAGCCGGGTGCCGTCAGCGAGTACGAAGTCGGGCGCGCTGCGGCCAACCAACGGATGCTCACAACCGCTGCCGCCCATCTCATAGCGCAGCGACAGCCCCCAGACGCGCTCGGCAAAGTAGGTTGCACCATCGCGCGTCTCGATGAGATCGCGAATGATGGCTGCAAGCGCGCGCGTACTGCGGCTCGGCCGCATGAGTGCGACCTGCGCGCGCGACCAATCCAGGATCTGTGCGCCCACCGGATGCCGTTCCGCGCCATAGCTGTCGAGCAGACCATCCGGCGCGTCGCCGCGAAGGGTTGCCGCAAGCTTCCAACCGAGATTCATGGCGTCGCCCAGCCCGAGGTTCAGCCCCTGGCCGCCCAACGGGGAGTGAATGTGCGCAGCATCCCCTGCGAGCAGCACACGCCCGTTGCGATACGTCGTTGCCTGGAAAGCGCGGTCTGTCCAGGTCGTTGCCTGCTTGAGCGCCGTCACGGTGACAGCGGTGCCGGATACATGGCGCAGCACGCGCTGCACATGCTCCAGCGTGATCGGCTGGGCGCGATGGAAGGCGCCGCCGTCAAAGTCCACCATGGCAATGGTGCCCGGCGGTTGATACGTGAACATGCCCGTGGGCGCGTACTGCCGCCCTGGGACGAGCGCGTGCGGCTGCGCCAGTTCCACCTCAACGGAGTAGCCGGTGAACTCGGGTTCGGTGCCAACGAATTCAAAACCGCCGGCCTTGCGCACTGTGCTGCGCCCACCATCGCACCCGACAAGCCAACGCCCACGGAAGGTCTGGTCACGGGCGCGAACGCTCACGCCTGCGTCCGATTGCTCGACGTCATCCACGCCTATGCCGCGACGGATCTCCGCACCCAGCACGTTGGC
Organism: Ralstonia sp. ASV6; assembly: GCF_016429285.1. Classification (GTDB taxonomy): domain Bacteria; phylum Pseudomonadota; class Gammaproteobacteria; order Burkholderiales; family Burkholderiaceae; genus Ralstonia; species Ralstonia flaminis. The sequence goes on along the minus strand of NZ_JAELUI010000004.1, from coordinate 17,263 downwards.
TCGCGCGGCCAGAACGGATTCGATATGCGCCATGTTGCTGGCCATGTGGGTGCCGGCCGGGCTTGGCAAGCGGTACAGCCATGTCGACGCGTCGATCCTGTCATGGAAAAACTGGATGCCTGCAAAGTGGCCGCCGGCGCCGCCAGCGCGCAAGGGTTGCTGCATCCAATGCGTGGGAGGCACCGCTGCGCGTTGCGGCGCGGCAACGTCATCCAGCAAGCCGCGGCGGTGGAAGGCTTCAAGCGTGGGAGAAGACAACCCGCGCATGCCAAACGGCAACTGCTTCAAGGGCGCATGGGGATCTTCGGCTTGCTCCAGCACCAGCACCGAAAGGTGGGCGAGGCGCAGCTCGCAGGCGAGGAACAGGCCAACCGGCCCTGCGCCGGCAATGACAACGTCGTAGATGGGTAGATCGTGCATGAGCGACACCGTGATGGTCGTTCGACCGGAGCAGTTCGATGTCTTGAGAACCACGCGGACGAACAGAAAACAACGCCTGAGTGGCGTCAGTGTTCGTCGTGGGACTCATGCACGAGGCATGGACAGAGCTTCCGCTGGATCTTGCTCAGGGAAGGACTTGGGCTGGACCACACCAAGTCTGCCTTTTTCGACTGGCGTGAATGTAACGTCGGAACCCGTAGCCTGCAATGCTGGGCGGATCGTTTTTTCTGACGATCCTCCCGATCACCCGCGCATGCGCAGCAGATCGGCGTACGAAACGAGTTTCCGTTTTCCAGCACTCAGCGTCTTGCGCTTTGACGCGGAACGAGCGGGCTTGCTGCGCTCGAACTTGGCTGCGGCGCGGGCGTCTTCCTTTGCGTGAATGCTTGCAGCCTTGGCTTCTGCCTTCAAGCGATCGGCTTCCAGCTTGGCAGCCACACGTTCTTCTCGGGCAACATCCTGCGCGGCCGACAGGATTTCTGCCTTGAGTTGATCGCGCCGTTGCTTGGCAGCCGCCCGGGCAGCCTGCAACTGCGCTTTCCTTTGCTTCAGCCACTCTTTCCGGCTCACCGGCGCGGGTCTGGCTTCTGGCGGCACGCTCAGGCGTAAAGCCCGGCTGACGGCGGCTTTGTCCGTTTGAAGCGTGCGCCGCGCGTCCTGTTTCGCATCACTCACGGTGCGTCACTCTCCTCGACAGCCCATTCATGTGACCCAGGCACCACCGTTGATAGGTAGGCATGGGCGAGACTTCTCAACCGTACCATAGGGCCCCGTGTCGCGCTCAGGCAGCGTATGGGCTGACTGATTCAACGCAAGACACCGCGTTTGGCTTCCTGAAGTCTGTGTCCGATGGCCGTGATAGAGTCCGCCATCGCTCTCCACTGCCAACCCGGGCACCGAGACCATGCAGACCTCGACACTCATTCCGTCGCAAACCGCGCTGTTGGTCATGCATTACCAGACCGACATCATGGGGTTGTTTCCATCGGTCGCGCCCACGCTGCTCTCCAACACGCGCACGCTGTGCGACGCGGCACGGGCCAAGGGCATCCACATCTATTTCGCCAAGTTCCACTTCAGCCCCGGCTATCCGGAAATCAGTCCGTTGAACAAGAACGGCCAGGGAGTCAAGCAGCTTGGCCTGTTCGTCCACGACCGGATCTCGCCGGAGCTTGGCCAGCAAGCCGATGAACCGCTCGTCATCGCGCATCGCGCCAGCGTGTTCTTTGGCACCGATCTGCAGGTGCGGCTTTCCGCGCAGGGCGTCAATACCTTGCTCATGGTGGGCGTGGCGTCGACGGGTGTGATGCTGTCGTCCATTGCGCACGCGAGCGACGCGGACTTCCGTCTGTTCACCGTCAAAGATTGCTGTTACGACCCGGATCAGGTCGTGCACGACCATCTCTTTGCAACGGCGTTCGAGTCGCGCACCACGGTGCTGTCGCTTGAGGATGCGTTGCGTTTGCTGGACTAGTGCAACGATCCTGATGGGGTACTCAGTTACCCCGCCTGCAACCGCCGCCACAACGTTGTCTTGCTGATGCCCAGCGCGGCGCACACGGCGTCGCGGTCTCCGCCATGCGCCGCCAGCGCGGCACGAATCTCTTCCGCTTCCACACCCCGGCTGCGCTCACGCAGTGTCAACGCGGGCTGCTTGCCGCGCGCGCCGTGGGCAAACACTTCCGGCGCAATCAGGCGCAACACGTCTTGCGTGATGGTGCCGGCATCGGGGGCATCAGCATGGGCCAGCTCCACCGCAATGCGCTCGACCACGCTCTGCAGCTCACGCACATTGCCCGCCCAAGGGTAGTGCCGCAGCGGCTCAGTCACGTCGGCCAGCACATGCGCGGCAACTTCGGTATCGGGAATGCGCAGCAGCAGGCGCGGCTCGCGGCGTGCGGCTTGCACCAGCAACTCGGCGGCCAGGGGCATCACGTCGTCAGGCCGCTCTCGCAGCGGGGGCAATGCGATGCTGAGAATGTTCAGGCGGTAGTAAAGATCGGCGCGGAAGGTACCGGCCTCCACCGCATCCGTCAGCGCGCGGTGCGTGGCAGCCACGACGCGGATGTCCACACGCGTGGGTTCGGTAGAGCCCAGCCGCACCACCTCGCGCTCTTGCAGCACACGCAACAGGCGGCTTTGCAGCGGTAGCGGCATCTCGCCAATCTCATCGAGGAACAGCGTGCCGCGATGCGCGGCTTCGATCAGGCCGGTCTTGCCGCCCTTGCGCGCACCGGTGAAGGCACCCTCTTCATAGCCAAACAGTTCGCTCTCCAGAAGTGCCTCAGGAAAGGCGCCGCAGTTGATGGCTACAAACGGAAAGTCGCGCCGCGCGCTGAGCTGATGCATGCCCTGCGCCACCATCTCTTTGCCGGTGCCGGATTCGCCCAGCACGAGCACGGTGGCATCCGACTTGGCGTAACGCTGCACGAGCGTGCGCACGCGCTCGATGGGCGCGGATTCACCCACCAGATCATCCAGCCGGTAGCGCGCGCTGAACTGCTGCGGACGCTGACGTGAACGCAGCGTACGGTCCAGCCGCTCGACCGCGCGGGACTCCTGGAACGTGAACACGGTGCCTTCCGAGGCACCCGCGCCTGTACTTGCAAGCGGGCCGCGATGGATGACGTAGTTCACGCCCTGCACGGTACCCAGCGTGTCCCCCTCGGTATCGGGCAGCAGCCCCAACAGATTAGGTGCGATGTTGAGCAGCGGCTGGCCGACAGCCTGCTTGGCATCAATGCCCAGCGCCGTGGCAAGACGCTGGTTGATGGCCTCCACACGGCCTTGCGCGTCCAGCGCGACCACGCCGTCGCGCAAGTGCTGCAGCAGGTTGTCGAGCCGCTGGCGGCGCTGCGCTTCGCGCCGGGTGGCCTGCACGACTTCCAGCGCGGTGTCGAACGCCGCGCGCACGGAGTCACGCGAATACAGGAACACCGCGTTCATGCCCGCCTGCGCCGCCAGGTCCGTCACCAAGCCAGGGCCGACCACCGCGCCCACCCCCCGGTCGCGCAGATCCAGCACGCAGCTTTCTGCCCCCTGGCGCGAGGTGTACGAGGCAAATACCACGTCCATGCCATAGGCAGCGACGAAGCGGCGCACTTCATCCGGCGTGTCGCCGTGGGTGACGAGTGCGACCGACGCTGCATCACGCCGCGCACGGGCCAACGCGTGCATCACGTCAAAGCCGGTGGGGTTGATGACGACCACGGGCAACGACAGACGCGGCTTTAGATAGGCGCCATTGGACCCACCCGCGACCACCACGTCAGGGCGGTCGGCACCGGCAGCGTCGATCTCGCGCACGATGTCTTCAAAGCCGCGCGTGATGACGCGCAGCTCGGCGCGGTCGTTGTACTCGGCAGCAATGTCGAGGAACAGGTCGCTCAGGCGGCTGATGCCGCAGGCCCAGATGCGCGGGCGGTCGGCAAGATCAGCGGGGATGGGGTTCATGGTGCAGTGCGAGGTGCAGAAACGGCGGTCCGGTCATTATGCGCTGCGCATTTCCACATTGAAATTAGAAATTTCATTTTTGAAATGATGTGCGCCTGGGCGGCAACGTCACTTCTATAAAAATCAACGGGTTACGCAGGACAAACGGGATGGCCCACTTCCTGCAGTAAGGGGCCATTCTTTTTGGAGCCCACATGAGCACAACCCAACGACACCCCATCAGCGCCGGCGCCAAATTCCGCCAGGCGGTGGCTGAGTCCCAGCCGCTGCAGGTGGTGGGTGCCATTACCGCCTACGCCGCCAAGATGGCCGAACAAACCGGCTTCAAGGCCGTGTACCTGTCGGGCGGTGGCGTCGCCGCCAACTCGCTCGGCATTCCGGACCTGGGCATCAGCACGATGGAAGACGTGCTGATCGACGCCCGCCGCATTACCGATGCCGTGCAGGTGCCGCTGATGGTCGACATCGACACCGGCTGGGGCGGCGCCTTCAACATCGCGCGCACCGTTCGCTCGTTCATCAAGGCAGGCGTGGCGGCCGTGCACATGGAAGACCAGGTCGGCCAGAAACGCTGCGGCCATCGCCCCGGCAAGGAGGTCGTGCCCACCGAAGAGATGGTCGACCGCGTGAAGGCCGCCGTGGATGCGCGCACCGACGACAACTTCGTCATCATGGCCCGCACGGATGCGGCTGCCTCCGAGGGAGTGGACGCTGCCATCGAGCGAGCCGTGGCCTACGTGGAAGCCGGCGCGGACATGATCTTCCCCGAGGCGATGAAGACGCTGGACGACTACCGCCGCTTCAAGGCCGCCGTCAAGGTGCCCATCCTGGCCAACCTGACCGAATTCGGCAGCACGCCGCTGTTCACCCTCGACGAGCTGCGCAGCGCCAATGTGGACATCGCGCTCTACTGCTGCGGTGCGTACCGCGCCATGAACGCCGCGGCACTCAACTTCTATCAAACCGTGCTGCGCGACGGCACGCAGAAGGCGGCGGTGGAGACCATGCAATCGCGCGCCGACCTGTACCAATACCTCGGCTATCACGCGTACGAAGACAAGCTCGACGCGCTGTTTGCCGCCCAAAAGTAACGCCCACAAGATTCAACGCATCCAAGGAGACCTCACCATGAGCGAAGCAGACAACAGCACCCCGAACGCTGGCGCCTTCAAGCCGAAGAAATCCGTGGCCCTGTCGGGCGTGACCGCCGGCAACACCGCGCTATGTACCGTCGGCCGCACCGGCAATGACCTGCACTACCGTGGCTACGACATCCTCGACCTGGCCGGCGCGTGCGAGTTTGAAGAAGTCGCACACCTGCTGGTGCACGGCAAGCTGCCCAACAAGGCCGAACTGGCTGCGTACAAGGCCAAGCTGAAGGCCCTGCGCGGCCTGCCCGCCAACGTGAAGGCTGCTCTGGAATGGGTGCCCGCCTCCGCTCACCCGATGGACGTGATGCGCACCGGCGTGTCGGTGCTCGGCACCGTGCTGCCCGAGAAGGACGACCACAACACCCCCGGTGCACGCGACATCGCCGACCGCCTGATGGCGAGTCTCGGCTCGATGCTGCTGTACTGGTACCACTACAGCCACAACGGCAAGCGCATTGAAGTCGAAACCGATGATGACTCCATCGGCGGCCACTTCCTCCATCTGCTGCACGGCGTGGAGCCGTCCAAGTCGTGGGTCGACGCGATGCACGTGTCGCTCAACCTGTATGCGGAGCACGAATTCAACGCCTCCACCTTCACCGGCCGCGTGATTGCCGGCACGGGCTCGGACATCTACTCGGCCATCACCGGCGCCATCGGTGCGCTGCGTGGCCCGAAGCATGGTGGCGCCAATGAAGTCGCCTTCGAGATCCAGAAACGCTACGACACCCCGGACGAAGCCGAAGCCGACATCCGCCGCCGCGTGGAAGCCAAGGAAGTGGTGATCGGCTTCGGCCACCCGGTGTACACCGTGTCCGACCCGCGCAACAAGGTCATCAAGGAAGTCGCGCGCAAGCTGTCGAAGGAAGCGTCCAACACCAAGATGTTCGACATTGCCGAGCGCCTGGAAACCGTGATGTGGGACATCAAGAAGATGTTCCCGAACCTGGACTGGTTCAGCGCCGTGTCGTATCACATGATGGGCGTGCCGACGGCCATGTTCACACCGCTGTTCGTGATCGCACGTACGTCGGGCTGGGCAGCGCACATCATCGAGCAACGCATCGACAACAAGATCATCCGCCCGAGCGCCAACTACACCGGCCCGGACGACCTGAAGTTCGTGCCGATCAGCAAGCGCCCGTAAACGCGCCTGCGAAAGGAGCGTCAACGCCAGCCCCCAAGACGGTTTGGCCGTTGACGTTCCTGCCCTAGATGGCGCCTTGAATTTTTGTAAGCGAGCGGAAACAAGACGGGGAACTGTCTGAGCGAAGCGAGTTTTCCCCGTCTCCGCTCGGTTATGAAAATTCAAGGAGGCTTTCGCCATCTCGGGCGCGCCTTTCTTTGCTTACTTTCTTTGGCAAGACAAAGAAAGTGAGTCAGCCCCGGCAGGGGATGAAACAAGGGATGCACCCACACCATGAATACAGAACACCGAAAGCCCCTCCCCGGCACAAAGCTCGACTACTTCGACGCTAGAGAAGCCGTAGAAGCCATTCAACCGGGCGCCTACGACAAGCTCCCCTACACCTCCCGCGTGCTGGCCGAGAATCTGGTTCGCCGCTGCGACCCGGCCACGCTCACCGATTCCCTCAAGCAACTGATCGAACGCAAGCGCGACCTGGACTTCCCGTGGTTCCCCGCCCGCGTGGTCTGCCACGACATCCTGGGCCAGACTGCACTGGTGGACCTCGCCGGCCTGCGCGACGCCATTGCCGACCAGGGCGGTGACCCCGCCAAGGTCAACCCGGTCGTGCCGGTGCAGTTGATCGTCGACCACTCGCTGGCCGTGGAATGCGGCGGTTTCGACCCCGACGCCTTCGCCAAGAACCGCGCCATTGAAGACCGCCGCAACGAAGACCGCTTTCACTTCATCGACTGGACCAAGCTCGCGTTCAAGAATGTCGACGTGATCCCGGCGGGCAACGGCATCATGCACCAGATCAATCTGGAGAAAATGTCACCCGTCATCCAGGCACACGACGGCGTGGCCTACCCCGACACCTGCGTGGGCACCGACAGCCACACGCCGCACGTGGATGCGCTGGGCGTGATCGCCATCGGCGTGGGCGGCCTGGAAGCCGAGAACGTGATGCTGGGCCGCGCCTCGTGGATGCGCCTGCCGGACATCGTCGGCGTGGAGCTGACGGGCCAACGCCAGTCCGGCATCACCGCCACCGACATCGTGCTGGCCCTCACTGAGTTCCTGCGCAAGCAGAAGGTGGTGGGCGCGTATCTGGAGTTCTACGGGGAAGGCGCTTCCCGCCTGACACTGGGCGACCGCGCCACCATCTCCAACATGGCCCCTGAGTATGGCGCCACGGCCGCGATGTTCTCGATTGACGAGAACACGCTCGACTACCTGCGCCTGACCGGTCGCACCGACGAGCAAATCAAGCTGGTCGAGACCTACGCCAAGACGGCAGGCCTGTGGTCCGACACGCTCAAGCACGCTGAATACGAACGCGTGCTGCGCTTTGACCTGTCGAGCGTAGTGCGCAACATGGCCGGCCCGTCCAACCCGCACGCACGTGTGGCGACGACCGACCTGGCCGCCAAGGGCATCGCCGGCAAGTGGGAAGAAACCCCGGGCCAGATGCCGGATGGCGCGGTCATCATCGCCGCCATCACGAGCTGCACCAACACCAGCAACCCGCGCAACGTGATTGCCGCCGCGCTGCTGGCGCGCAATGCCAACCGCCTGGGCCTAACGCGCAAGCCGTGGGTGAAGAGCTCCCTGGCGCCGGGGTCCAAGGCGGTTGAGTTGTACCTGGAAGAGGCTGGGCTGAAGGCCGAGCTGGAGAAACTCGGCTTCGGCATCGTCGCGTTTGCCTGCACCACGTGCAACGGCATGAGCGGCGCGCTGGACCCGAAGATCCAGCAAGAGATCATCGACCGCGACCTGTACGCCACCGCCGTGCTGTCGGGCAACCGCAACTTTGACGGCCGCATCCACCCGTATGCCAAGCAGGCGTTTCTCGCCTCGCCGCCGCTGGTGGTGGCCTATGCGATTGCCGGCACGGTGCGCTTTGACATTGAGCGCGACAGCTTCGGCACGGATGCCAACGGCAAGCCGATCACGTTGAAAGACCTGTGGCCCAGCGATGAAGAGATCGACGCCATCGTGCGTGCCTCGGTCAAGCCGGAGCAGTTCCGCCAGGTGTACATCCCAATGTTCGAACAGCGTAGCGAAAACACCACCAAGGTGAGCCCGCTGTACGACTGGCGCGCACAGAGCACCTACATCCGCCGCCCGCCATACTGGGAAGGCGCACTGGCGGGCGAGCGCACGCTCAAGGGCCTGCGCCCATTGGCTGTTCTGGGCGACAACATCACGACCGACCACCTGTCGCCGTCCAACGCCATTCTGGCGAGCAGCGCCGCCGGCGAATACCTCGCCAAGATGGGGCTGCCGGAAGAAGACTTCAACTCGTACGCCACGCACCGCGGCGACCACCTGACCGCGCAGCGCGCCACGTTTGCCAACCCCACGCTCATCAACGAGATGGCTGTGGTGGATGGCGCGGTGAAGAAGGGGTCGCTGGCGCGCATCGAGCCCGAAGGCAAGGTCACGCGCATGTGGGAAGCGATCGAGACCTACATGGAGCGCAAGCAGCCGCTGATCGTGATTGCCGGTGCCGACTACGGCCAGGGCAGTTCGCGCGACTGGGCCGCCAAAGGCGTGCGACTGGCCGGCGTGGAGGCCATCGTGGCCGAAGGCTTCGAGCGCATTCACCGCACCAACCTGATCGGCATGGGCGTGCTGCCGTTGGAGTTCAAGCCGGGTACCACGCGCCTGACCCTGGGCATCGACGGCACCGAAACCTTTGACGTGATCGGGGCGCGCCAGCCGCGTGCGGATCTCACGCTCGTGATCCACCGCAAGAACGGCGAACGCGTGGAAGTGCCCGTCACGTGCCGCCTGGACAGCGATGAGGAAGTCTCGATCTACGAAGCCGGCGGTGTGCTGCAGCGCTTTGCGCAGGACTTCCTGGAATCGAACAAGGAGGCAGCATGAGCCATCCAGCCCAAGTGAAGATTCCCGCCACGTATATGCGTGGCGGCACCAGCAAGGGCGTGTTCTTCCGTCTGCAAGACCTGCCGCTGGCCGCGCAGGAGCCCGGCCCGGCGCGCGATGCCCTGCTGATGCGCGTGATTGGCAGCCCCGATCCGTACGGCAAGCAGATCGACGGCATGGGCGGCGCCACATCCAGCACCAGCAAGACGGTGATCCTCGCCAAGAGCACGCGGCCGGACCATGACGTGGATTACCTGTTCGGTCAGGTCTCCATCGACAAGCCGTTTGTGGACTGGTCGGGCAACTGCGGCAACCTGTCCGCCGCTGTCGGCCCGTTCGCCATCAGCAACGGCCTGGTCGATGCGAGCCGTGTGCCGCAGAACGGCACCGCCATCGTGCGCATCTGGCAGGCCAACATCGGCAAGACCATCATTGCGCACGTGCCCATCACCAACGGCGCGGTGCAGGAGACGGGCGACTTTGAACTGGATGGCGTGACCTTCCCGGCCGCGGAAGTGCAGCTCGAATTCCTCGACCCCGCAGCAGATGAAGACGGCGACGGCGGCGGCGCGATGTTCCCCACCGGCAACCTCGTCGACGACCTGGACGTGCCCGGCGTGGGCACGCTCAAGGCGACGATGATCAACGCCGGTATCCCGACCATCTTCGTGAACGCCGAGTCCATCGGCTACACCGGCACCGAGCTGCAGGACGCCATCAACAGCGACGCAAAGGCGCTGGCGATGTTCGAGACCATCCGCGCGCACGGCGCAGTGCGCATGGGCCTCATCAAGCGCATCGACGAAGCGGCCACGCGCCAGCACACGCCCAAGGTGGCGTTTGTGGCGCCGCCGAAGGACTACGTGGCGTCGAGCGGCAAGAAGGTCGGTACGGGCGATGTGGACCTGCTGGTGCGTGCCATGTCGATGGGCAAGCTGCACCACGCCATGATGGGTACGGCTGCAGTGGCCATCGGCACGGCTGCGGCCATTCCGGGCACGCTGGTCAACCTGGCAGCCGGTGGCGGCGAACGTGGTGCGGTGCGCTTCGGGCATCCGTCCGGCACGCTGCGCGTAGGCGCCGAGGCCAAGCTGGTCGACGGCGAGTGGACCGTCACCAAGGCCATCATGAGCCGCAGCGCGCGCGTGTTGATGGAAGGCTGGGTGCGCGTGCCGGGCTAAGGGTACGTACGCTTCGCGAACCCAAACCGCCGCATCCGGGCACAAACCGGCAGCGGCGGTTTTGTCGTTTCTGGCGTTCAGTTTGCGCCGGTGTTCTTCATGCCCAGCACTTCAATCGGTGCAATCTCGGGCGGCGAGGCCAGCAGCTCGGGCGCGTTGGCCATGAGCGCCTTGGCAATCGGGCCGTCCAGGTGGGCCTGGCGGTTCTGCTCGCTGGTAAAGGCATCGAAAATGCCGAACACGTTGGGCGCAATGCGCAACGCAAACCAGATCGGGGTGGTGGCTTCCTGATTGGCCATCTCCAGGCCGGCCTGCAGAAAGTCAGCCAAAGCCTGCTCCTTGCCCGGCTTGGCAGTCAGCCGGGCGAACAACGCGTACTTGATCATCTTGGGTCTCCAGATGCCGCGCAGGGGGTCTGCACGGACAGACCGACTTTACAAAGCCGTCGTGACGGAAAATACTGTCCCGATTGACAACTTTGATATCGATACTGCCATGCGGATTGCGGTGCTCGCGCTGGAAGGTGTGTTCGATACGGGGCTGGCCACGGTGCTCGATGCCTTTGCCACGGCCAATGAACTGGCGCGGATGGCCGGCATTGATGTGCCTGCGTTTGAGGTGGCGGTGGTCGGCATGCGGCCGCAGGTGCATAGCGGACTGGGCCTGCAGGTGCCCGTGTGCAGCGTGGGCGATGCGGCCACCCCAAACTGGGTGATCGTGCCGGCCATCAGCGCCAAGATGCCCGACGTGCTGGTGCCCGCGCTGGGCCGTGAAGATGTGACGAACGCGCTGCCCGTTTTGCGCGCGTGGTCGGCAGGCGGTGCGCGCATGGCGGCTGCATGCATTGGCACATTCGTGCTGGCAGAAAGCGGCCTGCTGGACGGCCATGACGCCACCACCACATGGTGGCTCACGCCGCTGTTCCGCCAGCGCTATCCGCAGGTGCGGCTCGACGCGCATCGCATCATCGTGCCCAGCGGCACGATGCTGACGGCCGGCGCCGCACTCAGTCATATCGACATGGCGTTGTGGGTGATCCGCCAGAGCAGCCCGGAGCTGGCCGCGCTGGTCGCGCGCTACCTCGTGTTCGACACGCGGCCGTCGCAATCAGCCTATGCGATTGCCGACCACCTCTCGCATGCCGATCCGCTGGTCGAGCGCTTTGACCGCTGGGTGCGCGAGCGGCTCGACACCGCCATCACGCTCGACGCGGCGGCGGATGCGCTGGCCACCAGCAAGCGCACGCTATCGCGGCGGCTGAACGAGGTGCTCGGCAAGACGCCCATCGCCTACATCCAGGATTTGCGCGTCGAGCGCGCGGTGCATCTGCTCAAGACCAGCAAGCACAGCGTCGACCAGATTGCCGAGCAGGTCGGCTATGCCGATGGCGTGACGTTGCGCACGCTGTTGCGCAAGCGCTTGGGCAAAGGCATTCGCGAGCTGCGTGCGGCGTAAGGGTCTCAGCACGGCCGGTGCCTCTGCGCGCTGCAACCTGCGTGCGGGCTCGGTCCTGTGCAGAGGCACTGCACCTGATAGCGGAACATCCGGAACAACAGTTCATTTACAAGGGAATTCTATACAGGCGTTGCTGGAGCGGTTGCCCCGCCCCACTCCAGAAACAGATACACGCCCTTGTCCTCCACCGGCCGAAACCCCATCCGCTGATACAGCCGCAACGCAGGGTTGAAGCGCTCCACGTGCAACTGCACCCGTTTGCCCACGGCAAGTGCCTGCGCAAACACGGCAGACAGCACCGCGCTACCGATCCCCAAACCGCAGCGTTGGGGCACCAGTGAAATATCGATGATCAGCAACGCCTCTTCCCGCTGCTGCAGGTAGAGGCGCCCCGCAAGTGCGCCGTCCTGCTCGATCACGAAGAACTCCGCATCGGGGTAAGCAAAGTACGCGCGTTGCTGCGCATCGAACTGCATCTGCACGAAGTGCGCTTTTTGCGCATCCGTCCAGCCGGTCGCCTGCAGTTCCGCTTCGCGCGTGGTGCCGTACAGGTGCAGCAGGAAGGGTTGGTCTGCGTTGGTCAGCGGGCGCAGCGTGGTGCCGGGCCGTTCGATAGGGAAGACGGGCATGCGGTGGCTCAGCCGAGGTTGAAGCAAGCCTGGTAGCGGAAGCCTTCAGCGTTGCGCTCGATCGGCACCAGGAAGATGGCCTGTTCGGGCAGCGAGTCGTGCTGCAGGAAGTACGTGCCCTGCTGCAGCGTGAACGAGCTATCGCCCGCGAAGAACAGGGAGAACGCTTGCTGGCCGGGGCGTGCCGCGGGTGCGGCGGTCACTTCGTCCAGGCGCAGCGTGAATTGGGGGTTGGGCGTTTGACCCGGCTCCTGGAGCACGGAGAACGCGGTGCCGACATGCGGCTGGAACAGCTCGGCGGAAATCGTCATGGAGGCTGCGAAGAAACAGAGGCGGAAATCGGGAACCTAAAAACGGACCGGCACGGTGTGCGCTGCCGGTCCGCAATTGCAGCGCGGCTTACGGGCGCGGCGGATACACGCCGGACAGGCAGATGCAGTAGTTGGCCACTAGGTACGGCTGCATGTTGTCGTGCGGCAGACTGCCACCGGCGGAACCGACGGCTTGCGGTGCCAGCATTGTGAGCGTTGGCAGCGGGTTGTTCACGATGTACGCCTGATTGTTGGCGACCAGGAAACGGGCGGCCAAATGGCCCGCCGCCGTGGTTGAGGCTGGGCGGCCGCCATCGGCATACGCTGTGTGCGTATGCATGGGCATTTCAGCGGTCGTCAGTGTTACCGTGGGGAAGCCCTGTGGGGCGTTTAACGCTCCGCCAACCGGCCCCATCGCGGCACGACCACGCAGATCGGGCAAGGCGAACGTAGTTCTGCCGTCACCACCATAGGTGGCACCCAGGATCGAGAACAGGTTGGGGTTCTGCGAAATCGGGAGGATCGTGCCATCGCAGGCGGCCCAATTCGCGGGTGGGAAGTTGAAGCCGAAGACGCGAATTTCGCCAGTAAATGCATCAGACATGGAGTGCCCCTTGCTTAGCTCTGCGACGGGTAGATACCCACCGTGGCGATGATGTAGTTGATGGACGCCGTCGGCATGTGGTTCGCGTGCGGCTGGCTGTTGCCTGCGGTGCCGATCGTTTGCGGGGCCATTGCGGCCTTGCCTGGCGGATTGGGCGTGCCGTCGTCGTAGAAGGCCTTCGTGTCGGGTGTCGTCGCAAGAAGCACGCCGGGACCCGGCGTGACGGTCGAAGCCGCCGCGCTGGTGGCGCTGATGGTGTGGGTGTGGGCAGGAATCTGGTTGATCGTCAACGTTACGCTGTCGACGCCGATCGACTGGCCGATCACACGGTTGGTCAGATTGGGGCCCTGACCCTGGCCAATCGGCAGCCTGCCCTGCATGTTGGGCAGGCCGAAGGTGGTCTGGCCGTTGCCGCCGTAGGTCGTGCCCAGCAGCATGAACAGTGTTTCGTTGTCAGCAATGCTGATGATCTGCCCCTGACACAGCAGCCAGCCTGCCGGCGCGAAGTTGCCGGCGAACAGACGGATTTCGCCAATGTATGGTGTTGCCATGAATGGACTCCTAGCTGCGCGACGGGTAGATGCCGGTCAGCGCGATGATGTAGTTCAGCACCAGCGAGGGCTGCATGTTTTCGTGCGACTGCGAGCCGCCGATGGAGCCGCAGGCTTCGCCCGACATTGCGGTCAGGGTGCCGGGGGTGCCGTACAGCACCGTGCCGGGGCCTTTGATATTCGGGTCGGTCGCGCTGTAGAGGTTGCTGGCGGCGAGCAAGTGATCCTGCGTCGAGCTGACATTGACCGACGTGGCTGATGAAGCCGATACGACGAACTGGTGGTTGTGCACCGGCAGTTGCTGCCCATTCAGCGTGACCGTTTCCGAGCCGGCTTCCTCGCCCTGCACGTAGCTCTGAAGGTCGCGGTGCAGCGGGGTACGGCCGCGCAGGTCCGGTAGTGCGAAGGTGCGGATGCCATCACCGCCGTACATGGTGCCGAGCAGCGAGAACAGTGCAGTGTTCTGCTGTACCGGCAATAGCGCGCCGCTACAGAGCGCCCATCCTCTTGGTGGAAAAGAAAATGCACAGAGGCGAATCTCGCCAAGAAATTGATCCACAACCCCCTCCCTCGTGATGTGGCACTGCCACGATTTTGAATTTTTGATGGCCGGTATTTTTATCATTGTCCGGCTCGACACTGCAATTTGATTTACGACACGGGTATGTTGTACTAACAAGACATGCCGCAAAGTATTTTCAAACGATACGATGAAGCTCCCATGTCAAGGCAGATGAGCCCGCCAAAACCATTGTCGGATAACGATTAAGCCGAAAGTTTGTATTGACGGCACGGGAGATTTTTCCTAGCATCGCGTCGGCATCGGTGTGGCTGTCAAATTAAGGAAAAGGCCTCGCTGATCCGCGGGGAATTTCTAAGGGTTAATGCCTAATCATTTGCATAGTTATGCATTATGCAATTGGTTGTAGATATTTGAATTCGCACGCCATTCCCCCATTACGAGGGGTGCCTGATGGCAGTCAGGCCTGATTACCCAGAACGCTAAAGAGAAAAGCCTGCAATACAGCGGGCGGGACGAGGGAGAATGCGCGTGCTGACACAAAGCAGCCCGTATGGCCGGCATGGGGTCGCCGGATGGTCGATGGCCCAGCGTCTGGGGGCAGACGGGAGCGCATGGCTGAGTGCCAGTGAATCCAGTCGGCAGCATGGCCACTCGCACCGTCTTGCTTGGTGGCGCTGGCTGCGTGCACTGATGCTGGCGATGGTGCTGTGGACGGTCGCATCTGCCGCATGGGCTGATTGCACCATCAACTGGACTGTGCAGGCGTCGGAACAGTCGGGTAACACCTACACGCGGGAACTGACTCCTGCCGAATACGCTAGCTGTGACTCGGGGAAGGCCGGTATCTACTCAGACTCGGGTGGTAACACGGGTCAGGTTAACGCAGCAGACGGCTCGTCGATGTCGGTCAACTTGAACAACTATCCGAAGGACATTCTGGTGTTCATCCAGGCAGCCGGCAAGACCGGGCCATGGACGTTCCCGTTCTATGGGTGCCCTGCCGCGCAACCTGGGTGTATCGGCCCCTATACGAGCAACGTGACAATCAACGTCTCGCTGCCTCTGCAATCTCCCACTGTGACCGGCATTTCGCCCACCACCGGCCCAACCGCAGGCAGCACCTCCGTCACCATCACCGGCACCAACTTCACGGGCGTCACGTCCGTCAAGTTCGGCGCAACCAACGCCACCGGCTTCACCGTCAACAGCGCTACATCGATCACGGCGACGTCGCCCGCTGGCTCGGCCGGCGTTGTCGACGTGACCGTGACCACCACTGGTGGCACCAGCGCTACCAGCGCGGCCGACCAGTTCACCTACGTTGCCCCGCCAATTACTGGTGCAACCAGCGCCACCGTGGCGCACGGCAGTACCAACAACGCGATTCCGCTGAGCATTACCGGCGGCGCGCCGACCAGCGTGACTGTCTCTACACCAGCAACCCACGGCACGGTCACCGCATCGGGCTTGAGCCTCACCTACACGCCCAACCCATCGTTTTCGGGCACCGATACGTTTGCCTACACGGCCACCAACGCGGGCGGCACGTCGTCGCCAGCCACGATCACTGTCACCGTATCGAATGCGACGGTTACCTATGCACCGTCGTCGCCCGCCGCCGGCACGGTGGGCACGGCCTATAGCCAGTCGCTGGCCAGCGCCAGCGGCGGCACGGCGCCGTACACCTACACGCTCGCCTCGGGCGCGCTACCTGCAGGCCTGACCCTGAACCCCGGCACCGGTGTCCTCTCCGGTACGCCCACCGCAGGCGGTACGTTCAACTTCACCGTGACCGCCACCGACAGCAGCACCGGCACCGGTCCGTTCTCGGCCACCAGCGGCCCACTCACGCTAACCATCAATGCGCCCACGATCAGCGTGTCGCCTGTTTCGCTGCCCATGGCAACGGTGGCCACGTCCTATAGTCAGACCGTGTCGGCCAGCGGCGGTACGGCGTCGTACACGTACGCAGTCACGTCAGGTTCGCTGCCTTCGGGCATGACGCTGAGCTCGGGTGGCGTGCTCTCGGGCACGCCCACCGCAGGTGGGGCATTCAATTTCACGGTAACGGCTACCGACAGCTCCGGCGGTGCAGGCCCGTACACGGGGAGTCGAGCGTATTCGTTTGCGGTGAATGCGCCCACGTTGTCGATCACGCCGGCATCGGGCAGCCTCAGCGCCTCGGCTGGGGTCGCTTACAGCCAGACGTTCAGCACCAGCGGCGGTACGGCGCCCTACCACTACAGCCTCAGCGTCAACTCCGGCGCGCTGCCCACGGGAGTGTCGTTCAACAGCACCACTGGCGTGCTATCAGGTACGCCCACCAGCACGGGCACCGTCAACTTCACCATTACCGGTACGGACAGCTCCACAGGTACGGGGCCGTACACCACCTCAGGTACGTACACGCTGACCACCGCGGCTCCCACCATCAGCGTGTCGCCCATCACGCCGAGCGCAGCGACGGTCGGCGCGGCCTACAGCCAGACGGTCTCGGCCAGTGGTGGCACCGCGCCGTACACCTATGCGGTGACGAGCGGCGCGTTGCCCGCGGGTCTGACGCTCTCCAGCGGCGGCAGCTTGTCGGGCACGCCCACGGCCGGCGGCACGTTCAACTTCACCATCACGGCCACCGATGCCAACAGCTATACCGGCGCGCGCGCGTACAGCCTGACGGTCAGTGTTCCTACCATTGCGGTGAGCCCGACCACGCTGCCCGGGGCCACCATTGCCACGGCCTATAGCCAGACCATCACGGCCAGCGGCGGTACGGCGCCCTACGGTTATGTCATCACGTCGGGCTCGCTGCCGGCAGGCATGGCCTTGACCACGGGGGGCGTGCTGTCCGGTACGCCAACGGCGGGCGGCACCTTCAACTTCACCGTGACAGCCACGGATAGCAGCGCCGGCACGGGTTCGCCATACACCGGCAGCCGCGCCTATACG
>NZ_JAELUI010000049.1 GCF_016429285.1 Ralstonia sp. ASV6 | reverse complement strand
ACTCCAAGCTGCGCCAGGAAGAGATGGAGTGGATTCACGAACTGCCCAAGCCGTTCGTCTTTTTCGATCGGCGCGAGGACAACGGCAAGCAGGAGATCGATTCGCACAACCGCGATGCTGCTTACATGGTGGCCAACTATCTGGTCAAGAGCGGCCATCAGCGGATTGCCTATATCGGCTTCGACAAGTCGCGCGCCGATCAGGAGCGCTACGCCGGTGCTCTGGCTTGCCTTGAGGCTCACCGGCTCGACCTGCCCCGCTACGAGACTGACGCATCGTCTCCGCAAGAGGGCGCCAGAATTTGCTCCAAGATCATGCTGGGTTCGGAGCGCGTGGATGCCGTCATCTGCTTCAACGACATGATCGCGATCGGTTTCCTGAAGCAGGCGTCCGAGCTGGGTTTCTCGGTGCCGGACGACTGCTCGGTGGTTGGCTTCGACAACATCCCTTTCTGCGACTACGTCACCCCCACCCTGACCTCCGTCGACATGGGCGGCGAACGCATGGGGGCGCTGGCTACACAGCACCTGATCGACATTCTCAATGGCAGGGAGTCGAAGGCTTCGCTTCCGGAACCCAAGCTGATCCTGCGCAAGTCCACAAGGGGCCGCAAGCTGGAGATCTAGCCGACCGGTGCGTGAGGCCCTTCCATTCGGATTACGCAATGCGCGACGACGGCGTGAGCGAGGAAACTCGGAGCGATTTCCGCTGGACAGGGAATCGTGGAGGGCATGGATGCTGATCTATCTGATCGAAGGCGATCGCCCGCAGTCGGCGTCTCTGGGCGGCGTGCTCTCCGGAGCGGGCTACATGGTGGCGTGCTATGCCGACGGGGCCGATGCGCTGCGCGCCATGCGACGTACGGCGCCGGACCTCGTCGTACTCGACCGTAAGCTGCCCGATATTGATGGGCTTGAGGTACTCGCCTGGATTCGCCGCCACTATGCCGATACCCCGGTGGTGATGCTCACAAGCGTGGCGCTCGAGTGTGACATCGTCGCGGCGCTGGAGGCCGGCGCCGATGATTACCTCATGAAGCCGGTCAAGCACGCCGAACTGGTGGCGAGGATCAATGCCTTGGTTCGCCGTACCAGGCGCCAGGCCGCCAGGAGCGACGCACAGTCGTTTGGCGCCTACACCGTCAACTACCAGGAGCGACGTGTCCTGATGCACGGCCAGGCTGTCTCGCTCACCCCGAAGGAGTACGAAATTCTGGAGATGCTGGCGCGGAATGTCGGGCGTCTCATGCCGCGTGAAGCCGTGCTGAATCAGATCTGGGGCCAAGTCCACGATCTCACGCACTCCCGATCGTTGGATACCCATATCTATCGGCTGCGGCGGAAACTGCATCTTGGGCAGCAGAGTGGGGTGTCGCTCAGGGTGGTGTATTCCCATGGCTATCGGCTTGAGTGCCATGAAGGGTAGGGTGGCGGCGTTCTTGCCGTCACCCCGCCCCCGGTTGATTGCCTCATCCTGAGGGACAGCCCAGTGCTCGGCCAACTTGCCGTCTTCAATGCGGACGACGCGCGGCGTATAGCCGGCTCTCCGGTGTCGTGCCAAGCGGGCCAACGACGTACGCATGCTCATCGAGTTACGGCATACCGGGCCGCAGGAATCGCGGTGGACAGGTGCGAGAACATTGCCTGCCGTGCGGCTTCATAGGCGTCCCACTTTTCGCGGGCGTGCAATGACGGGATCGTCACCAGCTCGCGCTGATCAAATCCGACCAAAGCGGCGTCGACCATGTCGGGTGCCGACATGACGATTTCCTTGGGCAGATGTTCCAGCGGAAGGCCGCCGATCTGCCAGAAGTCGGTGGCGGTGGCACCGGGTAGCACAGCTTGCACCTGCACCCCCTTGTCTGCGAGTTCGTGGTGCAGTGACTGGCTGAAGGCAAGCACAAACGCCTTGCTGCCGCCGTAGACGCCGTTGAGCTGTTCGGGCGTGATCGCGACGATGGACGCGATGTTGATGACGGCGCCCTTGCCGCGTGCGACAAAGCCTGGCATAGCGGCGTACGTCAGCCGCGTGAGCGCGGTAATGTTCAGGTCGATCATCCGTGTCATTGCGTCGACATTGCTGTCGAGCAGCGGCGTGTGCGTCCCCACGCCTGCGTTGTTGACGAGCAGGGTGATGCTTGCGTCCTGCTTGAGCTTGGCCTCGACGGCCGTCAGCGCTGTGCGATCGTTGAGGTCGGCATCGACAATCTCGACGCTGCGCCCTGTTTCATTGGCGACGCGGTCGGCTAATGCGGCCAGTCGGTCGCGGTTGCGTGCGACCAGAATCAGGTCGTAGCCCCGCCGGGCGAGGCGGTCTGCGTAGATTGCCCCAATGCCTGATGACGCGCCGGTGATCAGGGCCGTACCTTGGTGTGCTTGAGTCATGACGTCACTCCGTTGTGAAGCGGGTTGATGAATGCGTGAATGCATTCTGGCTTCGATCGGCTGTGACTGAAATGACGTATATAGTCGTGATTTAGGACGCGGCTTGATGGAGAACGGACATGCACCGAATCGGCTTTCTGATCAGCGATGGTTTTCAGATCATGGCGCTGGCCAGCCAGTCCGTGTTCGAGTACGCCAACATGACGGCGGGTGAGCCGTTCTATGTCATCAGCAACTTCTCGGTCGGCGGCGGAGAGGTGCGCTCGTCGCTTGGGGTCTCGGTCGGCACGCGATCCCTGCGCGGCAGGGGCGACGTGGACACGTGGATGGTCGCAGGCGTCAATGACCCGGTAAGTTCACCGGCCCCTGCCGAGATCCTCACGTTCCTGCGCAAGGGGGGCCGCCGGGCCAGGCGTGTTGCCGGCATTTGTACCGGCGCCTTCGTGCTGGCGGAGGCGGGTTTGCTGGCGCAGCGTCGCGCCACGACGCATTGGGCGTACGGGCGGGAAATGCAGAGGCGTTTTCCGGACATCCACGTCGAGGAAGACCGCATCTACATCGTCGATGGCCCGATCTGGACGTCTGCCGGCATGACGGCAGGCCTGGATCTGGCGCTTGCGATGGTGGAGAAGGATCTGGGCGCGGACATGGCCCGCTCTGTGGCGCACAAGCTGGTCATGCATCAGCGCCGGGCGGGCGGACAGTCGCAGCATTCCGAAATGCTCGATCTCGCGCCAAAGTCGGATCGGATCCAGAACGCGCTGAACTATGCGCGTCAAAATCTGCACCGTTCACTGACCGTGGAAGAACTGGCCGAGACCATCCATCTGAGCCCGCGCCAGTTCAGTCGCGTGTTTACGCAGGAAACGGGGCAGTCGCCCGCCAAGGCGATCGAGGGACTGCGGTTGGAGGCGGCCCGGCTGATGATCGAGCAAGGCCGGCATCCGCTGGATGTCATTGCCAGGGAAACCGGCTTCCGAGATCGCCGCCATATGCGTGAGGCGTTCATGCGTGGCTTTGGCCGCCCACCTCAGGCGGTTAGGCGGGACGCGCGCATGGGCGACTGAGACCCTGCCATCGGTACGTTGCCGCAGAGGCGGTTGTCCTCAGTCATCGCAACCAAGCCGCGCATCCTGTCATACACTCACGCGCGCCTTCTGTCGTAGAACAACCCAACAATACAAACAGATGACTGTCCTCCTTAACGTATCAGCTCAATCCGGCAGCACAGCAGGCATGCCGCCTGACATGAGGCGCAACGGGGGCATCGGGCGCCAGCGATTCCCGTTGCGCAACGCATTGATTTCCACGGCACTTGCGCTGGGGTTCTTGCAAGTTGCGGGACTGGCCGCTGCCTCGACAGGCCCGGGCGCCTCCTGCGAGACCTGGGTGGGTGACTTCGCCACCAAGCAGGGTGCCCCCGCTTTTTTCCGGATCGAGCACAACGACCAAGGCTTTGTTGCGCGCACCAAGCAGGCCGATGGCAGTTGGAGTGCGGAGACCGTCGAGCTGGTGGACGTAACCCACAAGCCAGAGCTGGAGATTTCCTTCGCTCATGGTTGCGTGCTGGCTGGCGCCGGAGCGCTGTTGATCGAAGCCCCGAAGGGCACGGCCTACCAGGCCACGTCGATCACCGGGCGCAATTTCAGCACGTACCACATGGGTACGGATGCGCTGATGCTGGTCATGCAGGGCTTTCAGGTTGACGGGCGCGATCTGTACCGTGTGGCGGCCGAAGGCGCATCGCCGGCGCCGCTGCCGCCATTGCCCAAGGCGGTTCCCGGCAAAGAGGCGTCGAGCTTTGCCTGTCCTGGCCTGCGCCCGCCCGCCATCACGCAGGCTGCCTTCGATGCCTCGCCTGCCGACTATCGCAAACGCTTCGACGGGCTGAGGCCCGATCGGCAGGCGGAAGTGATCTGCGGTCAGCGCCTCAATGATCTGCTCAGCCTTGACACGTTCACCAGCGTTGGCTTGCACGCGGATCGCGCGGCGACGCTCGCCGAGGCGCAGATCCTACTCAAGGCGGGGGAAGCGCCCCGTGACGAAGCGGGCAAAGACACATGGTGGCCGGCAGCACGCCACTGGTTGATGCGCAACACCCCGTTGTTCGATACCGACCCGCCTGTCCCGCTTCAGGTCGAGTATTTCGCCGCATTCAACGAAGACATCCTGCCGCGGCTGCCAAAGGCTCCGGCCGACGACACTCAGAGCGTGAAAGATGTGGTTCGGTACACACTTGCCATGCCGCAGGCGCAGGCGACCCACGCACTCGCCGGGTTGCAAGCGCTGGGCGCGTTGGATGCTCTGGTATCTGGTGGCACGGTTGCCCATGCTGTGTTGCAGTGGGCGCTCGAGCCGCAGGTTGCCGACGCGGTATTCGAGACGATCTACAAGGCCGCCAAGGTGCAGCCGCGCGATGCCAGCACGCTGTTCATTCCGGTCATTGACACGAAGAACGCGGTTGGTGTGGATCGCCTGCTCAAGCATGGTCTTGATCCGCGCGATGCGAAGGTGCTGTTGCGCGCGCGTGCGCAGCCGGCCCTCTATACAACCTTGCTGGACGCCGCATTCCAGCGTGCCAAGTCGGCCGGCGGCAAGCTGTCGCCCGACGTGGTTGATCCGTTGGTTCAGGCGGAACTGCGCAATGGCAAGACGATCAACTGGAGCGCCGTCGAGCCGTTGCTCAGCCATGGCGGTGACGTGTCTCGCAGTTTTATCACCGGTGTGGAGCGTGACAATGCGTCGCTTGCCTTTTTTGCCCGCAGTGCGCCAGACAAATTCCTGGACCTGCTCAATCACGGCTTGCGTGTTGATTTGCCGTATCCGGTTGGAGGCAATGCGCTGCTGACCCGTTATCTGCGTCTGAACATCGCCTGGATGCCGGATGGGCCGAGACCCGATCTGGTCGAGGCGATGCTCAAGCGCCACAACAATGCGGTAACCGGCAAGCCATGTACCGACTGTGCCTACGATCCCCTTGGCATTGCACTCGGCAATCAAGGGCCCAACAGCGTTGCAGTGCTCAAGGTGCTGCTGCGCTACGGTGCCGACCCCAACACGCCCGACACCAAGGGATTTCCTGCTTTCACCTACGCGATCATGGATGACCGCGTCGATATGCTCGAGGCCATGATGCAGGGTCCCAAGGCGCTCAATCTGAAACTGACCGATCCCAATGGGTTCAGCTTGTTGGCGCTGGCGCGCTGCTACGACGCCAACAAGGCAGCGGACTGGCTAAGCCAGCATGGAGCGGGCCAGCCGGATCAGGGCTATGCTGCCTGTCGCGAGGGGCTTGCCGCACAACGCAAGAAGGGTTGATGGCCGGCGTACGGCCCACTAGCGCTGGCAGAGGTCGATTCATGCTCGGAACATGCCTCTGCCAGCACGTCTGCGGTCAGTTCTTGTGGCTGCCGAATCGACGCCCTTGGTCGAATAGCGTTGCGACAGCAACCATCAGCCCGGAACAGATCAGGATAACGACGACCCCACCTGTGGCATGCGTCGTCGATTGCGCAACCATGGACAACGCCCACAGTGGTGCCAATCCTCCCGCCAAGGCCGTACCGATTTCGCGCCCCGATCCGACACCGGTCGAACGGCTCTGCACTGGAAACTGGCGGCTCAGGAACGACCCCTGCGGTGCAAACATCATTGGTGCCAGAACGCCGGTGCCAATGACCATGGCCCAGTAGATTGCTGTGCTGGCACCCGTTCCCAGCAGCGAGAGGAAGGGGTAGGCAAACAGCGCAGACAGCATGCCACCCACCATCAACACCTTCTTGCTGCTGAACTTGTCGCACATCCAGCCGAAGAGCGGCACCGTCACAATGGCAACCAAGCTGGCCAAGGTCACCGACAGCGACGTGACGCTGGCCGGTACGCCCTTGAACTGGGTGAGATAGGCCAGAGAGAACGTCTTGAAGATATAGCTGATGGCGTTGTATCCAACAGCGATGAAAAAGACGACGCCAAGACCCTTGAAATGCGAGGTCAGCAACGTTCGAATCGGCTTTTCCTGGCGATGGCTCTCTTCAAAAGACGCGTATTCCGGTGTTTCGGGCAGGCTCCTGCGTACCCACATCCCGACCAGCACCAAGACAAAGCTCAGAAGGAAGGGAATGCGCCATCCGCCAGCAAGCAGGAATCGATCCCCCGCCATCGTGAGCAGGTAGACGGTCAGCGATGAAAGCAGCAGGCCCAGGTTCAAGCCCAGCGCGGGCCATGATCCTTGGCGGCCTTTACGGTTCTCTGCGGCATGTTCGTACGAAGTCACTGCGGCGCCGGCCAACTCGGCACCGGCTCCCAAGCCCTGGATGATTCGAATCAGCACAAGCAGCAGCGGCGCCCAGAAGCCGATGGATGCATAAGTCGGGATCAGGCCGATTGCCGTTGTGCACAATCCCATCAGGCAGAACGTGACAAACAACATTTTCTTGCGGCCGTACCTGTCACCGAAGTAGCCGAAAAAAATGCCGCCGATGGGCCGCGCAACAAAGCCGATCGCGAAGGTGGCGAACGCCTGCAGCGTGGCATTGGTTGGGTTGGACGTATCAAAGAAGATCTTGCTGAAGACGATCGACGCCATCGTGGCGTACAGATAGAAGTCGTACCACTCCAGCATTGAGCCAACGATCGTGGCGGTGGCCACTTTCCTCAGTCGTGTCTTGCTGTCAGCAGGGGATTCAAGGCGAAGTGCTTGCATTGTGTCTCTGTTTTTAATGTGTGTTTTTATCATTCCGGGTGGAATGGATCTCTCGTTGTCTTTCCTATCTGCCGACAACCTCCGGGGCACTGCTCAGGTGCGGCGGCGCACGATGTGCTGTGGCCCGAGTTCGGAGCAACGCGTCACGCCGAGCATGGCCAGGTTGCGGTCGACCTCATCACGCAGCAGGCCGATGGCGTGAGCGACGCCGGCCTCGCCCGCCACGGCTGCGGCGTAGTTGAAGGGGCGACCCACGAGCACCATGCGCGCACCCAGCGCCAAGGCTTTGAGCACGTCTGAGCCGCGACGAAAGCCGCTGTCGATGAGTACTGGGTAATCGGGTCCTACGGCGGCCACCACGGCCTCAAGAACGCGCATGGGGGAGGCCGCACCATCGAGCTGGCGGCCGCCGTGGTTGGACAACACGATGCCATCGGCGCCCACCCGTCGGGCCTCCAATGCGTCTTCCACGCTGAGCAGCCCCTTGACCACCAGCGGCCCCTTCCAGCGGCGGCGAATGGCTTCAATGTGGCGCCAGGTCAGGTGGTCACGCGCCGAGAAGTCGCGCAGCACGGTGGACGACATGATCGGCGCCCCGCGCGTGGCGAAGGAATTCTCAAAATGCGGCATGCCGTGGCGCAGCAGCGTGCGCAGGAAGGTGCCCGCCACCCAGCCTGGTCGCACCATGCCATCCCAGGCCAGGCGCAGGCTGGGGCGCAGCGGCGTAGAAAAGCCGGTGCGGATGTTGTTCTCGCGGTTGGCAGAAATGGGGATGTCCACCGTCACCATCAGCGTGCCGAAGCCAGCGCGCTCCACGCGGTCGATCAGTGCATCGATACGTGCCTGGTCGCCCGGTATGTACGCCTGGAACCAAGTGGCCGGGCTTTCGCGCGCCACCTCTTCCATGGGGATCAGCGACGTCCCGCTCATGACGGACACGATGCCTGCCTGTTGTGCCGCACGTGCCAGCACCAGATCGCCCCGGTAGGTGGTCAGTGCGTTGATACCCATCGGCGCAATGCCGAACGGGCTGCTGTAGCACTGGCCGAACAGTTCCACTGCCTGCGAGCGTTTCGAGACATCGCGCAGCACGCGGGTGGAGAACGCGTAGTCGTCAAATACCTCCCGGTTGTCGCGCAGCGAGCCGTTGTCCTCGGCCGCGCCCGCGATGTAGCCGAAGATGGGGCGAGGCAGGCGCCGACGCGCTGCGGCCTCGAAGTCGTGCAGCGACAGCATGTTGCGCAGCGCGGCGGGCAGGGTCACGGATGAGGGTTCAGCGTAGGAAGCCATGGGGAATGCGGATTGCTCCAAAAAGCTGCGACACTGTAGGGCGACGGTTTTGCGAATTAAAGCGAAATATTTAGAATGACTATGTTCGCTTTTAAGAAAAAAAATCACGATGCCTCAACCGTCGATCAAGCAGCTTGAAGCCTTCTGGTGGGCTGCAACCTGCGCCAATTTCGCCACTGCGGCCGAGCGTGTGCACCTGTCGGTGTCGTCGCTGTCTAAGCGCATTGCTGAGCTTGAAGCCACACTGGGCCAGTCGCTGTTTGACCGCAGCGGCCATCGCGCGGCCCTCACCGAGGCAGGCGAGCGCCTGCTGCCCGCCGCGCTTGGTGTGCTCAATGCCATGGCGGCGCTGGGCCAGACACTGGATGCGCGGGCCGAGCTCACGGGTCACTGCCGCTTTGGGGTGGGTGACCTTTCCGCGCTGACCTGGTTACCGGCCTTTGTGGCGGCGGCGCGGCAAGCGCATCCGCAGTTGGGGTTGGAGCCATACGTGGATGTGGGGGGCGTGCTGGAACGCCGCCTGGCGGATGGCGAACTGGACTTTGCCGTGATTGCGGGCCGGTCTTCGCGCAGCGAGCTGCTGTCGCAGCCTGTGGGTGCCGCCCACTTTGCCTGGGCCGCTGCCCCCAGCCTGCCGGGCGCAGGCCGCCAGGGCGCGGTCGCGCTGCTACAACGCCACCCGCTGGTCACGCTGCCGGCCGGCGCTGGCACCACGCGGCTGCTGGACGACTGGTTGCTGGCCAACCGTGCCACGGTGCAAGAGCGCATTGTGTGCAACAGCTGGGGCGCCGTGGCGGGCATGCTGCGGCAGGGCGTGGGCGTGGGGTTTTTGCCCGCGTACTGGGTGCGTGCGCTGAACTTGCGCGCGGTGGGGGCACGTACCCCGCTGGCGCCGTTGCACTATGCCTTCCAGTGGCGGCGCGGAGATGCGCGTGCGCTGATCGCGGCCATGCAGCCGTTGGCGCAGGCGCAGGTGGATTTTTCTGTTGCTCCTGGGGTTGCTGGCGCGTTGAGCCTGTGATGCATCGATGGTCGGCAGGCGCTGACCATCAACCAACGCGGGTTGGAGCCCCACAGGCTTGCTCGCTCTACAGCGTTCGTGCCGGCCTGCAACGCAACGGGCTAAGGCAGCACACATCCACTAGGCGGTTGCGCGTCAGCGCGCGCGGCGTCCTATTCTTCAACCTCGCTGCGCACCATCAGCACAGGCTTGTTGGTCTTGCGAACGACACCTTCGGCCACGCTGCCCAGGACCAGATGGTTGAGCCCACGCCGGCCGTGCGTGCCGAGCACGATCAGGTCCGCTCCGGTTTCGTTCGCTTCCGCCACGATCGTCGTCGAGATCTGGCCGGGGGCGATGCCCTTTTCCAGCAGTTTGGTCGAGTGTTTGACGCCAGCTGTTTCCAGCTTGCTTGCTGCGCTGGCCAGGGTTTCCCGACCTACCTCAAGCACGCGCTTTGCGTAGGCAATTGCATCGCAGCCGACCATGTCGAAGGTCAGGTCTGAACTGTCAGCCACAAACAAGGCCTCGACCTCTGCGCCGGTGGCTTTGCCTACGACAATGGCCTGATGCAGCGCAAGGAGCGATGCATGACTTCCATCGATAGCGAGCAGGATGCGTTGGTACATGGTGGCCTCCAAAGGGATCATGCGGGACGGTGCCGCTTGTCACCAGCGTAGCCCGCATGGTGGGATCCCCATTGACGCACATCAACGCTTATCAGGCGCGACCCTCAACACTGCGGCGCCGGCAACGCGCCCCGTGCGCAGGTCATCCAGCGCGGCGTTGGCATCTTGCAGCCGGTACGTTGTGACATGCACCTTTAACGGGATTGCCGATGCCGCCTGCATCAGCGCAAGGCCATCCGCGCGGGTCAGATTGGCCACCGACATGAGTTTGCGTTCCTCCCACAGCAGCCGGTACGGGAACGACGGAATATCGCTCATGTGAATGCCGCCACAGACCACGGCACCACCCTTGGCGACAGCTAGCAGGGCTTGTGGTATGAGCGCCCCAACCGGAGCAAAGATCAAGGCCGCATCCAGCAACTCCGGCGCGGATTGGTCGCTCGATCCAGCCCAACTGGCGCCTGTCTCCAGGGCAAGCTGCTGTGCAGCTGTGTCTGCGGGGCGTGTGAAGGCGAAGACTTTGCGCTGCTCCGCCACGGCAATCTGGGTGACCAGGTGGGCTGCCGCGCCAAAGCCATAGATGCCGATTCGACGTGCATCTCCAGCCATGCGTAGCGTCCGATAGCCGATCAGACCGGCGCACAGCAGCGGGGCCGCATGCGCGTCGTCATACCGCTGTGGAATCGGCAGGCAGTACCGGGCATCGCAGACCACGTACTCGGCATAGCCGCCATCACGCGTGTAGCCCGTGAAGGCGGGGTGGTCGCACAGGTTCTCGTGCCCGCTCAAGCAGAACGGGCAGGCGCCGCATGTCCAGCCAAGCCAGGGCACGCCAACTCGCTCACCCGGCGCTGGCGAAGAAACGCCTGGGCCACAGGACTCGACGACACCCACGATTTCGTGGCCGGGAATGAGCGATGCCTTGGGATGCGGAAGTTCACCATCCACGATGTGCAGGTCGGTACGGCAGACTCCACACACGGACACGGTGATCCGGACTTCTCCCGGCCCGGGAGCCGGCACAGGCACCTCTCGCCACTGCAGTGGCGCCGCCGTGCTTTCGTGGACCATGGCTCGCATGGATTCTCGCATTGGCGTCTCCAGACGCACCGCACCCGGTCAGTCCGGAGGGTGCGGAACGCTCAGTCTCGGCCGATGCCCATCATCCAATAGACCGGACACATGCGGATGAGGCCGGTGATCAGAGGCACCAGGCCAAGCCATCCAACCCAGGCCGGTACCTTGCTGAACAGCGCCAGCAGAATCATCACGACGCCGATGAGGATGCGAACGATACGGTCGGCTGTTCCAACATTGGGAAACATGGCTGCACTCCTACTGATGAAACGAAATAGGGCGGACGTCCGAAACAGTTAGCGGAGACAGGGTTTCGGAACCATGGTCGGTGCATCGGTCGCGGCCGAGAATGCCGGCCAGCAGCGTCCATTCGCCGCCTATCGCGCGGATAGTGTCATCCAGGGTCAGCATGCCGATGAGCTGCTGCTGATCGTCAATCACCGCAAGGCGGTGCAGGCCGTGACCGAGCATGGTGCGCAGTGCCTCGCTGATGACCGCATGTCCCTGAATGGTCAGCACGCCGCGCGTCATGACTTCGGACACGGTGGTTTGCGCGCAATCGGCCTGGCTGGCAATGCCGTGTACCACCATGTCGCGGTCCGTCACGATCCCGACAACCCGCATGCCTGTGACGACGTGTTCTGTTACGAACAACGCTCGCAGGCATTGGTCTCGCATCAGGCGTGCGACCGTCTGCAGCGTTGCGGAGACCGGAACGTGGACGATGCGGCGCGAGCAAATCTCATTGACCCTCATGCTGGACTCCGATGCGCGTACGTGTTCACTATAAGAACGGACAAGTTCCAGAAGTTGATCCCGCACAAGATGTTGTCGTCCTCCGTTGCAGGAGGGGGATCTGTGGGCAACAGAAAAGTCTAGTGAAAGGTGCGCAGAGGTTTTTGAGGTAGATCAAGCGGCCGCACCCTCTTCACGCATGGGAAAACGCTGATGTAAATCAAGGGGCAATCCATCCGGTGGTCCAACATGGAGTCACGTTAGCCCGTGCTCGGGCGCTCGGCCGATTCAATATGGAGGCGCATCATGTACGACAGGATCCTGGTAGCGGTAGACGGCAGTCCAACGGCGGATCGGGCTTTGGACGAAGCCATTCAGCTTGCCCTGAAGCTCGACGCGGAGCTGATCATTGCTCACGTGATCGACAACAACTACCTGAGGTACGACGTCGGTTATATCGACGTGGCCGGGTTCACCGAGATGCTGATCGAGTCCGGCAAGCAGATCGTAGCGAGTGCAAAAGCCACGGCTGAGAAAGCCGGTGCACGCGTCAAGACGCAGCTCGTGAACGACCCGCTTGGCGCCTTTGATGTGGGCTATGCGATCGAACAGGCCGCGCGCGACGCCGACGCCAAGCTGCTGGTGCTCGGAACGCATGGCCGACGCGGCTTCCGCCGGATCTTGCTCGGTAGCGTGGCGGAAAGCGTCACGCGACAAAGCACGCTGCCGGTGCTGCTGGTGCGGGCCGTTCCGCCTGAAACCGAGCGCGCGGGCACCGAACCGCTGACGAACCTTGCCATTGCCTAGTGCGTTCTTCTTTTGACTCAGAGCGAGGATCGATCATGACTTATGCCAGCGTGATGGTGCATCTGGATGCCAGCGAGCGCGCGGTGCGCCGCCTCAGTCTTGCCGCGTGCTACGCACAGGCGCACCACGCAAAGCTCATCGCTGTCTACGCAAGCTTTGCGCCAAGCCCGAACTGGTTCTACCGGATGGAAGGCGCAGCGCATTACCTGGAAGAAGACCGCAACCGGCGCGACCGTGTTCGGGACGTTGTGCATGCGCGTTTTCGTGAGGCGATGCAATCCGTTCCTGTGGAGACGGAATGGCGGTCAGTCGACGGTGATCCGCTGGCTGAGGTGTTGCGCCAGGCTCGTGAGGCGGACCTGCTGGTGGTCGGCCAGGAAGACACCAGCGACGCCGAGAGTTTTGTTGCCCCCGATTTTGTTGAAACGCTGATCCTTGAGTCAGGCCGGCCGGTACTGGTCGTGCCGTATGCCGGCCGCTTTACGAGTGTGGCGCAGCGAGTGCTGGTGGGGTGGAGCGGTGGCCGGGAGTCGGCACGTGCACTGCATGATGCGATGCCGTTGATGTCTGGAAACGCCGTACAAGTCCTGCAAATGACGGGTGACCGGCCGCAGCATTGGGCGGAGGACACGACAGTGGGCCAGGTCGCCCGCGCGCTGCTGGCACATGGCATTGAGGCCAAGGTTGAGGAGGCACGTTGTGTGGATTCCGACGTGGCGATTGGCGAGATGCTGCTATCGCGCGCTGCCGATTTCGGTGCTGACCTGATCGTGATGGGGGCCTATGGGCACGGCCGTCTGCGCGAACTCGTGCTCGGCGGGGTGACTCGCACGCTGCTCAAGACGATGACCGTGCCGGTCTTGATGTCCCACTGAGTCCTGACACTATTCCAGGAGATCGCCATGAAGAACGACATCCAGCTCAAGAGCGATGTGGAGGAGGAGTTGCAATGGGATCCGGCTGTCGATGCCGACCGGTTTGCCATTCGCGTCAAGAACGGCGTCGTCACGATCTCAGGCAGCGCCGATAGCTTTGCGGACAAGCATGCCGCGGAGGAAGCGATTCGCCGCGTGTCGGGTGTTACCGCGCTCGTTGTGCACGTGCAGGTGCGCGTGCCGCCCGATATGCGGCGTCCGGATGAGGAGATTGCCCAGGCCATCGGCGACGCACTCCATTGGAACACTGCCGTGCCTGCTGATGCCATCCACGTCACGGTCGAGGATGGTGCCGTGACCTTGCGGGGCAAGGTCGATCAGGATTTCCAGCGTCGTGCGGCACTGGATGCCGTACAACGCGTGCGCGGCGTGACATCGGTTGCCAATGCGCTGACGCTGCATGAGGTTGCGGGCCCGGCAGACCTGTCCGAGCGCATCGTCAAGGCGCTGCAGCGCCAGGCTGTTCTCGATGCCGCACGGATCAATGTCGTGGTGGCGGATGGCACGGTCACGCTGTACGGCCCCCTGCGCAATCTGCATGAGTGCCGCGCCGCGCGAGAGGCCGCCATGGATGCTCCTGGGGTGCACGCCGTGATCGACCATCTTTGGGTGGGCACCTGACCGAGTTGGGCGCACCTTTCTCCTTGATCCAATCCAGACATCTGCCATGGAAAAGAACCTGATCGTCTACTACTCGCGCACCGGCACGGCACGCCAGGTGGCTGAACTGATGGCGGCGCAAAGCGGTTGGCAGCTTGCCGAAGTTGCGGACGCGTATCCGCGTGCCGGTTTTCTTGGCGATCTGCGCTGCGTGATTGAAGCGCTGTTGCACAAGCGCGCCAAGTATCACTACGAAGGACCACCGCTGGATGAGGTCGACCAAGTTGTTGTGCTGGCGCCCATTTGGATGGGCCACCTGGCCTCGCCGATGCGGGATTTCCTGGCGGATCAATCACCGTTCTCGGCAAACCTGTCGGTGATCTGCGTCATGGCATCGCGCGGGGCGTTCCGCGCCATTGAAGAGGTCGCGCGCATCACCTCTGCCATTCCGGCACCGGTCCTGGCACTTTGCCAGCGTGACGTGCTCAGCGGTCTTTCCCAGCAGGAGATCGCGGGATTTATTGAACAAGTACAGACCGCCGGCAAGTGGGAGCAATCCAGGCGCCGGCCGGCTTGGCTCTCACCAACAGAAGCCTGAAACCTAAGCGGGGATGGCGCATCGGATCGACCGCAGGAGAGTGTGCATGCATCGCTTTACCGAGGATCAATGGACGCGCCTCAACACATTGCTCGATGAACAGGAGGCACGCACGCAGCGTCAACTGGCAACACTGCGCGCAGCGACCAGACCAGCCTCTCACGAGGCACCGGTCGAGAATGCAGACCTGGCGGATCAAGAAGCTGGAGACCAGGCGAACGACATCATGCTTGTTCACTACAGGAACGAGCTTGCGCAGGTCGATGCCGCACGACAACGCATGCAGGAGGGGCAGTACGGTATCTGTATGGATTGCGGCGAGGCGATTCCATTCTTGCGCCTGCAAGCGCAGCCAACCGCGCTGCGCTGCCTGAACTGTCAAGCCGAGCGAGAGCGAGGATGGGGCTAGCGCGCAAACTTAAGTACGGTAGGAGTGAGGTATGAAAAGCGACCTGGGTATCAAGCAAGACGTCAATGACGAACTGCTTTGGGAGCCTGCTGTGGATGCGGCAGGCGTGGGGGTGGAGGTCGACCACGGGGTGGTGACACTCACCGGCCACGTACGCAGCTATCTGGAGAAAGTGGCGGCCGAGCATGCCGCTGAACGCGTTGCGGGTGTACGTGGCGTGGTTCAGAAGATTGAAGTGCGATTGCCCGGCACACATACGGATGCGGACGTTGCCGAAGCGGCCCGCTCAGCGATTGAATGGCATTCCAGCCTGCCATCCAATCGCATCGAAGTTCTGGTGGAGAACGGGTGGGTGACGCTCTCGGGCGAACTGGATTGGCCTTACCAGTGTGAGCTGGCGGCGCACGCAGTCGGCGCATTGCGTGGCGTGGCCGGGTTGATCAACCGTCTGACGGTCAAGTCGCGCGTGGTGCCTGCCAATATTACGCAGCAGATCGGCGCGGCACTCCAGCGCCATGCCGCGCGCGAGGCCAACCATATCCAAGTGTCGGTCCAGGGTGGAACGGTAACGCTCAGCGGCCGTGTCGATTCTGCGTCAGAACGCAAGGCGGCCAAGGGCGCTGCATGGTCGGCGCCTGGCGTGACGGAAGTCATCGACCATCTGCAGCTCGCGCCTTGATGACAGGGCAGCGCCGCCCGCTGCATTAACGGTGGCGCTTGCCTTCTATCGCGCGGCTACAGTTCACTGAGCGCCGATTTCTTCACGATCCCAATCTGCTTGCCACTCACCGCGATCCAGCCTTCGCGTTGGAACCGCGACAACGCGCGGCTGACGGTTTCCAGTTGCATGCCCAGATAGCTGCCGATCTCCTCGCGCGTCATCCGCAGCGTAAAGCTGGACCCGGAATAGCCCCGGTCTTGCATGCGCGTGGATAGATTGAGCAGGAACGTCGCGACGCGCGTCTCTGCGGTCAGCCCCGCCAGCAGCAACATCAACCCGGATTCGCGCACGATTTCTTCCGCCATCAGTTGGTGAAGCCGGCGCTGCAGCGGACGAATGTCCTGGCACAGGTCTTCAACACAGTGGAATGGCATGGAGCAGACGGTGCTGTCTTCCAAGGCAACTGCGTCACACGTGTGACGATCAGCGGCAATGCCGTCCAGACCGAGGGTTTCCCCTGACAATTGGAAGCCCGTAACGTGGCTCGTGCCATTGGGGTGAGATACGACCGTCTTGAAGGAGCCGGAGCGGATGGCATACAGCGCATGAAAGGTGTCGCCGGCGCGGAACAGCGATTCGCCTTTGCCGACTTTTCGCCAGGTATGAACCATCCGGTCCAGCCTTTCCTGTTGCGCGGATGGCACAGCCCCAGTAATGCACGCCCAGTGCATCACGCAGTTTGCGCATGGGCTGGCCGACGCCAGGCCGGCAGTTTGGCCACCCTGGCTTGCATCACGCACCAGCTTGAGTTGACGCGGGGCCAATGGGCGGACGACGTCGACAGATGTCTGGCTTTTGAGAGAGCTCGGAATCATGGGGCCTCCGGAGGGCATGCGCTGTATGTGATTCCCGCATTTGGTTTAGGGGCGGCGGGATCGGTCACCGCATGAAGCCGAAGCTCGGTGTCCGTATGCTCAGTATCGAAGGCCAGCGGCTTGCGCGAAATCAGGCAGCGCTGAGATGCATGTCGGCATAGGCTGCGGCGCTGTCAGGCATCCCTGACAGCATCGACGGGTTTTTTCTGAGGCGTCTCCATCACACGGCTAGTATCTCCTGCCGTCTGAATGGGCTATGTTTGATGTCATCTCGGCCCTTCTGGTGACATGTGTGGTGGAGCAAGACAGCCCTTTCTCAAAGGCGTCGCGCAGGCGCCTGTTGCTATCGCGTTCCACACCGGCCGAGCTGATGGCGGGCGGGTTGGCCATTCTGCTGCTGGCTGCGTCAGTTACCTGGCTTGCCATGGCACTCCAGGCGCGGGACGCACCGTTTGTATTGTTGGCCCTGGCAAGCATTGCCGCTGTTCTGGCACTTGTCTTCTATTGGCTGCGACTTCGCGCGTTGCGCGCAGCGGTCGCGAAGGATCTCACCGATCTGGAGAAGAGTGAGGCCCGGTTGGCGGGCATCATCCGCTCCTCCATGGAGGCGATCATCTCGGTGGACGATACCCAGCGCATCGTTCTGTTCAATCCCATGGCGGAAACCCTGTTCGGATGCCCGGCAAAACATGCTGTCGGCCGCCCGCTGTCTGACTTCATGCCCGAGCGGTTTCGTGGTGCACACGAGGCGCATGTGCGGCGCTTTGGCGTGACTGGCGTATCAGAGCGCCAGATGGGCAAGCAGCGCCCGTTGTTCGCTCTGCACGCCGACGGCCGTGAATTCCCCATCGAAGCCTCGATCTCGCAGATTGAGGTGAATGGAGGCAAGCTTTTCACCGTGATGCTGCGCGACACCACGGAGCGCGTGCGAGCGGAAGCGGCGCTGCGGCGCTCGCAAGAAGAACTCCAGCATCTATCGGACAGCATTCTGGCGTCGCGAGAAGAAGAACGGCGTCGCATCGCACGTGAACTGCACGATGACCTTGGGCAGCGCCTGAGTGCGCTCAAGATGGATATTTCGCTGCTGGCAGCGGATCTGCAGGCCGGGGCAAGTGACAGGGCGTTGGTCTCGCAGACAGAGGCCATGCAGCGCGTGATTGACGAGACCATCGCAGCGGTCCGGCAGATTTCTGCCGATCTTCGCCCGCCGTTGCTAGATGAACTGGGGCTGGTGCCCGCCATCGAATGGATTGCCAAGAACTTTCGCCAGCGCTTTGGACTGATCGTCAACGTACACGCTCAGGAGACGCGGCTGCAGGAGCATGCGGCAATCTCGGTGTTTCGGATTGTGCAGGAGGCCCTCAATAACGTGGTGCGCCATGCTGACGCTACCCGTGTTGATATCGAATTTGCGCGGCAGGATGACATGCTCGAACTCTCAATCCAGGACAACGGCCGTGGCTGGAGCGGGGGGCCACCCGCATCGGGTGAGCGCAAACCGCTGGGGCTGCTGGGCATACGCGAGCGTGCTCGGCAACTGGGCGGTCAGGCTTCCATCACGCATACACCCAACAACGGCTTTCGATTGAGCGTGCGCTTTCCTGCCTTCCATGAGGTGACCGAGGAGATTGGACCATGATCCGCGTGATGATTGCCGATGACCACGCTGTCATGCGCGACGGCGTACGCCATATCCTGGAGCGCGCCGGTGATTTCGATGTCGCCTGCGAAGCGTCCGACGGGACCCAGGTGCTGCAGCTTGTGCGTGAGCACCAGCCGCAGGTGATCGTGCTCGATCTATCAATGCCGGGGCGTAGCGGCCTGGATCTGCTGCGTCAACTGCACGACGATCATCCGACGGTGCGTGTGCTGGTGCTGACCATGCATGCCGAAGAACAGTATGTGGCGCGCGCTTTCCGTGCTGGGGCAGCTGCCTATCTGACCAAGGAAAGCGCCGCAACCGAACTGGTGACCGCGCTGCAAAAGGTGGCACGTGGCGGCACGTATGTCAGCCCGGCCATGGCCGAAAAGCTTGCGCACAGCCTGGGCGAAGCCAGTGATGAGGCTGCGCACACCCGCCTGTCCGACCGGGAGATGGAGGTCTACCGCCGGCTGGTACGCGGGGAACCGCTGACCGAGATTGCCGCCAGCCTGTGTGTCAGCGCCAAGACCATCAGCACCTACAAGATGCGGCTGATGGACAAGCTGCAGGTGTCCAGCGAGGCGGCACTCGTGCGCTATGCGATACGCCATCGTTTGTTCTCGGACGACGACACCCTGTAACCCATCCGCGCGCAAGATGTGCGCCGCCTTTGCGGCACATCAAAGGCCAGCACTCGTGACTCGCTATCGTTGAGGCACATGCATCGGCACCCGATGGCTTGGCACGCGGCCCATTGCAGGTCATTCACACGTCGCCCCAAGGCCTGACCAGTACCGCCGTGCATGACCACGGGGGTCATGTGCCAGCCATTCTCAAACTCGCCTACAAGCTCTTGGTCAATGACAAGGCCAAGCTGAGCGGCTTGCTGGTGGGTATCACCTTTGCCGTGTTTCTGATGATCGAGATGACCTCCCTATTTGCGGGGGTGCTGAACCGGTCGTCATCTGCGGTGTACAACATCGGCGCCCGCATGTGGGTCATGGACCCGGCCGTCAATACCGTCGCCAACACCATCGGCATGCCGGACTACGTGCTCGATGCGGTGCGCAGCATTGATGGCGTGAAGTTTGCCGTGCCACTGTATTCAGGCGGCGGGCTTGTGCGTCTGCCCAGCGGAACGTATCAGCCCGTTACCGTAGTCGGCATCGACGATACCACCCTGTTCGGGCGGCCGCGCATGCTTAGCGGCCGTATCGAAGACATCTACGGCGAGAACGGCTTCATCGTCATTCAGGATGCCGAGTTCGGCAAACTTGAGAACCCCCACATCGGCTCCGAGTTCGAGATCAATGATCATCGCGGTGTGATCGTGGGGGTTGGGGAAGTGGTGACCAGCGGGCTGTTTGGCGTGCCCACGCTGTACACCACGTATAGCCGTGCCCTGCAGTATCTGCCGAGTACGCGCTACACGATGTCGTACATCCTGATCGAGCCCAAGAGCGAGGCGGATATCGCCGCTATCGAGCGAGCGGTTGACAAGCTCGGGTATCGCGCCCTGACCAAGGAAGAGTTCATCGGCCGGATCTCGCACTTTTATACCTACCAGACAGGGTTGGGCACCAACATCCTGTTGATGACGGTGATCAGCTTCATCGTTGGGTTGTCGATCTCGGGGCAGACCTTCTACACGTTCATCCTGGAAAACCTCGAGCGGTTTGGCGCCCTCAAGGCGATCGGGGCCAAGGGGCATGAACTGGTGTCGATGATCGTGTTCCAGGCCACCTTCGTGGCGCTGGTGGGCTACGGGCTCGGGATCGGCCTATGTGCGGGATCCATTGCGCTGGCACGGCTGCGCATTCCGGACTACGCCGCCATGATCACGTTCGCCAACTTGGTACTGGCACTGGCCATGGTGATCGTCATCGCTGCCATCTCGGGCTACATCGGCGTGCGCAAGGTGCTGCGCATCGAGCCCTTCGACATCTTCCGGGGGTAACTGTGGCCAACACCGCCATTGCAGCGCAGGCGCTCGACAAGTGGTTTGGCGAAGGCGAGGCGCGCACGCGCGCGCTCATGCAGGTCAGCTTCGAGGCCTACTTCAATGAGATGTTGTTCATCGTTGGGCCATCGGGCAGCGGCAAGACCACGCTGCTGAGTGTGATCTCCGGCATCCTGCGCCCGGACGGCGGCCACGCGGTGGTCGACGGCGTCGATATCTGGAGCCTGGGAGCCGACGCGCTGGCCGATTTCCGCCTTGCCAGGATCGGCTTCGTTTTTCAGGACTATCACCTGTTCCCGCGCCTGACCACGGTGGAGAACGTTGCCATTCCGCTCATTCTGCGGCGTGTGGTGTGGGACGAAGCGCTTGAGCAGGCCATGCATTACCTGGATGTGGTTGGCCTGAAGAACCGGGCGCAGTTACCACCCGTCAAATTGAGCGGCGGCGAGCAGCAGCGGGTGGCCATTGCGCGCGCCATCGTCACCCAGCCAGACATCTTGATCCTCGACGAGCCGACGGCCTCGCTCGATGGTGATACGGGCCGCTCGATCATGCAGTTCGTCAAGACGGAGATCATGAACGAGCACCGCTGCATCGTCATCGTGACGCACGATGCGCGCATTCTGGACATGGCCAGCCGCATTCTCAATATGGAAGACGGCCACCTGAACCGCATTGAACGGGGAGACGCGCGATGAAGATCCGCTGGCTATTGGTGCTCTCGGTGATTGGCCTGTTGATCGGTATCGGGGCAGCCATCTACTACGCGCAGCAGAGCCCGCCGCTGCCACCGGTCTTTCAGGCGGCCGCCAATCCGTATGCCACGGGCATCTACGCCAATGGGATCATCGAAAGCGATCAGCAAAGCGGTGCCAATCTGAACCTGTACTCCGAGGTGTCGGGCACCGTGGCACGCATTCTTGTGCAAGAAGGACAGG
Source organism: Ralstonia sp. ASV6 (assembly GCF_016429285.1). Lineage (GTDB taxonomy): Bacteria > Pseudomonadota > Gammaproteobacteria > Burkholderiales > Burkholderiaceae > Ralstonia > Ralstonia flaminis. The sequence goes on along the minus strand of NZ_JAELUI010000049.1, from coordinate 15,933 downwards.
CGGTAAAACGGGGCGATGCGCTGATCCAGGTTGAAGATTCTGTCCAACGCGCCCTGACGGCGCAGCAGCAATCGCAGGCGGACGCATTGGATGCCCAGTTGAATGCGCTGCTGGCGCAGCCTCGCAAAGAGACGCTGGAAGTCACGCGCGCGCAGGTGACGGCGGCAGATGCAAGCCTGCGCACGGTGCAGGACCAACTGGACAAGCTGGAAGCCGCCGCTCGGCTCAACCCGAAGGCCGTCAGCCGAGATGCGATGGACAACGCTGCCAATGCCGTGCGCGTGGCTCATGGCAACCTGATCGTCGCACAGCGCCAATATGAACTGACGCGCGCGGGCGCGTGGAGCTATGACATCCGCTCCATGCAGAAGCAGCGCGACGCCTTGCAGAAGGGGGCGGCGGCGGCGGCGGCCCTGCTCGACAAGTACACCGTGCGAGCGCCCGCCGATGGCATTGTGATGTCGGTCAATACCTCGCCCGGCGCGTATGTATCGCCCCAGGGCACCTACGATGCCTATACGCGAGGATATGTTCCGCTGGTGATGATGAGCTCAGGCCAGAGCCAACTGGCCGTGCGGGTGTACGTAGACGAGATTCTGGTGCACCGGCTGCCATCCAACACGGTGAAGGCACGCATGTTCTTCCGGGGCACTGACGTGAGCGTGCCGCTGGAGTTTGTGCGCGTGCAACCTTATGTCTCGCCCAAGGTGGAGCTGTCCGACCAGCGCTCCGAGCGGGTTGATGTGCGCGTGCTGCCTTTGCTCTTCCGGTTCAAGCAGCCGGACAAGCTTGTGGTCTATCCAGGCCAGCTGGTCGATGTCTACCTGCAAGGAGCATCGTGATGAAGGCCGCATGCAAGGTGGCGTGCCTGGCCGCCGTTGCGATGGCCGCCAGTGGTTGCGCCGTGGGGCCGGATTTCCGAGAACCTTCGGCGCCAGACGTTGACCGGTACCTTCATGCCGGCGACCCTGCCGCCACCATGCTGGCGGATGGCGTTGCACAACGGTTTGCCCTGGCACCTGTGTCTGCCAACTGGTGGCGCGCATTTGGCAGCCCCGCGCTGGACACGGTCATGGAGACCGCCATGAAGGCCAACCCGACCCTGCAACAGGCAGAAGCCAACCTGCGCGCGGCGCAAGACCTGTTGCGCGCCGGCGCCGGCGTGTTCTACCCGCAGGCGACGGCATCGGCGGACCTATCGCGCCAGGCTGTCGTGCCGGCTCGGCTTGGCGAGGCCGGGGCGCCAAGCCTCTTCACGCTGTGGTCGCTTGGTCCATCGATTAGTTACGCGCTCGATGTGTTCGGCGGTAGCCGTCGGGCCGTGGAGGCGCTGGCGGCACAGGCTGAAGGCCAGCGCTATGCCGTTGCCGCTGCCTATCTCACCCTGACTGGCAACCTGGTCAATGCGGTCATTGCGCGCGCAGCGTATGCCGCACAGATCGACACCACGCGCCGCCTGATTGCCGTGGTGCGTGAGCAGGTGGATATTGCGCACGCCCAGGTTGATGCCGGGGTGATGGCGCATTCCAGCGAGCTCAGCCTGGTCGCTCAACTGGCAGCGTTGGAAGCCTCACTGCCACCACTGGAGCAGAAGCGAGATCTAGCGGCGCATCTCGAAGCCGCACTGACTGGCCGGTTTCCAGCACAGGCGGATACCGCAGACGTGGGGCTGGGCAGTTTGGCGTTACCGGCTGATTTGCCTCGCCTTGTGCCCTCCGAACTGGTGCGGCAGCGGCCGGATGTTCTGGCCGCCCAAGCAAGACTGCATCAGGCCAGCGCCGAGGTGGGTGTTGCCACGGCAGCCATGCTGCCGAGCTTGACCCTCACTGCGGACTACGCCCGTATGAGCAACCGTGGCGCCGATCTGTTTGGTGCGCAGGCCGGAGCATGGAGCATCGGGGCCAGCCTTGTCGCGCCGTTGTTCGAGGGCGGCAGTCTCTACTACCGGCGCGGCGCGGCGCAGCAGGCCTTGCAGGCTGCGGATGCGGACTACCGCCAAGTGGTGCTCGCGTCTTTCGAACAGGTGGCGGATGTACTGCGTGCGCTTGAACACGATGCAATTCAACTTGACGCGCAATTGCGCGAGCAGGCGGCCGCAAGCGCCGCACTGGATGAGATCAATGCCGATTACCGCGCAGGTGTGGCGAGCTATCTGCAAGTGCTGAGTGCCGACCTGCAGTATCAACAGGCGGTGCTTGGCAGTGAGCAGGTGCGCGCGCAGCGGTTGCAGGACACCGTGGCGCTGTTCCTGGCCCTGGGCGGAGGCTGGCGCGATAGCAAACCGGCCGGAGGCGCAGGGCCATCGGCCTGAGCCTCGTGTTATGCCTTGCCTACCAAGAGGGGCGGATGAATCACCTGCCGGGATCATCCGCCTGGTGTGTTCTCATCGTGCCGGGAAGCATGCAGGGCTGCGCACACTTGAGCATCCTCGATTTGAGGAAAATCGCCGTAGTACATACCGACCGCGCGAAAGCCAAGTGGGGCGTAGAGGCAGACAATCTCGTCGGCCAGCGGGCGAATATCTTCCAGGCTGTCCGGGGCCGCTACCGGCACGGCACAGACCAGCCACTTGGGTTGGAACTGCCGCACAGCATGCAGCGCGGCCTTCATGGAGGCGCCCGTCGCCAGACCATCGTCCACCACGATCACGACACGTCCCTTGGCGTCGTACGGACTGCGCCGTGGTGTGTAGAGCGCGCGCCTGCGTGAGATGACGTCCATCTGCACGGCCTTTTCCTGCTCCAGATAGGTGGCGTCTGCACCGGCATGTGCCGCATACGGTGCAACATACGTCCAGCCATTTTCTGCAACAGCACCCACGGCAAATTCGGGGTCGAAAGGCGCGGCGATCTTACGGACGAGAATGACATCCAGCTCGCCGTCCAGCGCCGTTGCAATGAGCTGGCCCATGGGTACAGCACCTCGCGGTATCGCGAGCACCAGCGGATGACTGCCCCGGTATTTTTCGAGCGCAACCGCAAGGAGGCGCCCCGCGTCCAACCTGTCCTTGAACCGCACGGCTTACCTCGCGTACTGATGGTGTGGTTGCTCTCCGCTGAGATAGCGCACAAACCAGGCGCGCGCCAGCGCGGCCACGTGCTCAAGCGCACCGGGCTCCTCAAACAGGTGCGTGGCGTGTGGCACGGTCTCCAGGGCTTTCTCGCATCGCATCAGGCTCAGTGCCTGCCTGTTGAGATCCAGGACGTCCGGGTCTGCGGTGCCGACAATCAGCAGGGTGGGGGATGCAAGCTGCTCCAGCGCAAGCGGGCCCGCAAGATCCGGGCGCCCGCCGCGGCTGACCACGGCATTGATCCGGAACAGGTCGTCAGGCAGCGCCGCCGCTTGAATGGCTGCAGCAGCACCTGTACTGGCGCCAAAGTACCCAAGGCGCAGCTTGCGCTTGCGGGCAATGTCGCCAACCGCGTGTGTGGCGGTACGCAGGCGCTGTGCAAGCAGGCCGATATCGAAGCGGCATGCGGCGTGTGCGGCCTCGTCGGCGGTCAGCAGATCGAAGAGCAGCGTGCCCAGCTTCGCCGCGTTGAGCTGATCGGCGACAAACCGGTTGCGCGGGCTCCATTGCGAGCTGCCGCTTCCATGCGCAAAGATCACCAGGCCGGTTGCGTTGTCGGGGCACGTCAGATGCCCTTCCAGCAACGCGCCGTCCGCAACGATGCTGATGCGCTGGGAGGGGGTTTCAGCGTTCATGCGATGGGTTGCCTGACACGGGTGGCCAACGGTCTTAGACGCTGAGCGGCGGCTCAACGCTGCCGGTCATTTCGCGCTCGCGCTCATTGCGCACCAGGCGTGCAATCAGGCTCCACTCGGAGGCCATCGCGCTCAGGACGTCGTCCAGAGACAGCAGGCCAACCAACGCGCCGTCGGAGGTCACACCCACGCGCCGGACTCCGGCGGACAGCATCTCCTGCAATGCATCGCTCAGGCTGGTATCCGGCGTGACGCTGATCACGCCTTCGCTCATCACATCCGCCACGCAGGTCTGGGTTGGATGCAGGCCCACCGCAACGGCGTCAAGCACGATGTCTCGGTCGGTGACGACGCCGATGGCGCGCGGGCCGCCGGGTGTATTTTCCGTCACCACCAGTGCGCCGACGTGCTTCTGGCGCATCTGCCGTGCCGCTTCCTGCAGCGTGCAGGAAAGCGGGATGTGTACGGCGTTGTGTGAGCAGACGTCTTGAACTCGCATGGCGGCTCCTGCTTGTGGTGGTCAGGCGGCTTGCGGGCTCGCTGTCTTCTCTACGACCGTTCGCGGCATCACTTTCTTCTTGGCTTCGGAATCTGGCGCGCCCACCAAGTTGAAACTATCGAAGAATGTCCGAAGTGAATCTGCGGATGCTTGGAACATCTGCGCCGAGGACGTTTGTCCTTGCGCATGCTGCACCTGGTCGGTCCAGTCGGTCAGTTGGCGCAGATACGCTGCCTGCAGGTTGTTCACGAAGTCGACCCACGATTTCAGGGCGTTGGCACTGTGGCTTGACTGCATTTTCATGAAAATGCTTTGCGTCGCTGCCAAAGAGGTCCAGTCATGGGCGCTACCCAACTCATGCTCCAGTTCGTGCATGTCTTCCAATGCGGCTTCGGCGATCTTCAGGCGCAAGCGGGAGATCTCAATCTGCGCTTCGATTAGAAATTCAGCGGTGCGCCCCATGTCGCGCATTGCAGCACCGACGAGGTTGCAGGCCATATCTGAGGGTTGTTGCATTGTGTTCTCCGTTTGAGCTTGCCGGCAGGTTGGATTCCCGCCGGACGATGGTTCTGTTTGCAGCGTAGGCACTTTGCGCAGATGTGGATTGATATGGCGCAAGTCTGTGGATGCGCGAATCAGAGGGCGAGACCAGCCCGTCGTTTCGCGACAGTTACCTGCCCACGCGAGCAAATGCAGATACATGTGAGGACACGGGAACACGTTGCTGTTGCTGCTGATGCACACCATCAGCAAGCGAAGATTCCGCGTGGTGTGGCCTCAATGCCTTGACCTCACTCAACGAGGAGCGTTGCCGGCTCACTATGCTTGAGACTGCCTGCAGTCCTCACCTCAAGCTGTGGCTTCGGGAGGATGTCGAATCAATCAGGCGTCTTGGGTTCTTCTTGGGAGCAAGAGATGAACAGAAAATTCGTGATGGCACTGCTCGTCGCTGCGGCCGCCGCGTTGGCTTCGGCCCATGCGGAGACGAAGCCGGATTCGCCCTCCAGCGATGGGGCGCAAGCCCACAAGATTGACCCCTACACAAATGGTGCCAAACAAGCCAAGCGAGACCCCTACACGCAGGGCGCGAGGCAGGGCAAGTACGACCCGTACACAGAAGGGGCCAGGCGCGGCAAGTTCGATCCATACACGGAAGGGGCGAAGCAAGACAAACGCGGGCACACGGAAACGCGAGATCCCGATACCGGCGGAGCAAATTCGAACCGATAGCAGCGCCGCGACCGCCGAGGTCACCGTGGCTGCATCCGTCAAACCTGGTGGCCCCGGGCGATGACGCCGCTTGGAGACGCAATGACCCGCATGCGTGCGACGTAGGGAAGCCGCGGGCGTGTGTTGCTTGGAATCACGTAGGATCGCTCTTCCATAGTCAACGGCTGTTGCGTGGTCATCTGGGCATCCAGTACAGAAAGATCGGCTTCAGAGGCGTCCTGGCCTGCTTGCATTCTTGCGCGGATGCGCGCACGCAGGACCTCCGGTTCGGCAGTACAATCCACGATGGCGAAGGGCACACCAAGACGCCTTGCCAACGTAAAGAACCGGGTGCGCTGGCTCTCTGCCAGGAACGTGGCATCGGCAATCATGGGAAAGCCGGCCTGCACACCAATCTTGCAGATGGCCCCCAGCCGACGATAGGTGTGATCGATGGCGTGTGGCGCGTACCGATCGACTGCGTTGGTGCAGATACCGCGGCGACGTTCCGCATCGGAACGCACGCGGATCATGCACTCCGCTTCCATCAACTGCGCAGCCTGGGTCGATTTTCCGCTGCCTGACAGGCCGTGCATGAGGATGAAGCAACCGTCGTTACGGCAGAGCAGGTCGTGCGACAGCGCAAGCAACCGGTGTCCTTCGTCCCGGTGTGGTGCTGCCAGTGCTGGCGCGCTCTCCAGTTGATGGGCCCGTTCCAGCAGCACGCGGGCGCGTACCAATGCCCGCATGGCTGCATAGAACGGCAAGACCGCGAGCCCGCCGTAGTCTCCGCAACGTTCGAGGTAGCGGTTGATCAGGCGGTAAGCCAGGCTGGCAAGGCCTGACGCGACAAGATCCATGAACAGGAATGCAGCATCGTGCATGGTGTCAATCCAGCGCAGCGGCGCGGAAAACTCCAGGCAGTCGAACGGTGTGGGTTTGCCCTCGACCAAGACGATGTTGCCAAGATGGAGATCACCATGGCATTCGCGAATATGTCCCGTGCGCCGGCGTGACGCAAAGGTCTTGTCGAGCCGTTCTGCATGCTGGCGCAGCAACGATAGGGTCGCCGATGTTCGTTGTGCATCCGTGCTCAACGCGGCGACTCCGGTCGCGCAGTCCTCAAGGGTGCGCCGAATGCGTGCCGGGGTTCCGAAATCGGTGCTCGCGTCTGCAACAGGTGCTACGCTGTGAAAATCTGCGATGAGGTCGGCCAGTGAGTCGATGGTTTCGTGCCCAAGCCGATGGGTGTGCGCCATCTCGCTCAGCACATCGCGCTGGTGGAAGCGGCGCATGCGCACTGCGTATTCGAAGGGCTCGCCGTGTCCGTTCACGTGTACGGTACCGCTCACCGCGTCGCGCACGATCGGCACCACGCCAAGGTAGAGGTCTGGCGCGAGCTGGCGGTTGAGCCGCCATTCCTCGTCGCAGTCGGTGCGGCGGGCGGCGAGGGACGCGAAGTTGACGAAGTCGAGCGTGACGGGCTTGCGCACCTTGTACGCAAACTCCCCCGCCAGGAATACCCATGACAGATGGGTTTCGATCATCCGCAGATCGGTTGCCGGGTGCGCATACGCGCGCGCATCGAGCATGCACGCGGGCAGTGCTTCGGCAAGGTGACCGGCCGGGGTCGGGCTGGGTTGTTCGGCCATGCGCATGTGTCGCCTCCTGCAAGCCAATATCGGTCAACCCAGGTTTTGTGTGCCTGATGCAGATCAATGGTCGGGCGGAGCGGTTGCCTAGCATGGAATCTCTACTCCAAGGAATGATCTCCATGAAAGCACTGGTCTATGACGGCCCCGGCAAGATCTCACTGGCGGACAAGCCGAAGCCCGAGTTGCAGGCGCCTAGCGACGCCGTGGTCCGCGTGACGTTGACGACGATCTGCGGGACCGATCTGCACATCATCAAGGGTGATGTTCCCACCTGCCAACCCGGGCGCACGTTAGGGCATGAAGGTGTTGGGGTGGTCGAGTCCGTCGGCGCCGCTGTGACGTCGCTCAAGCCGGGCGACCATGTGTTGATCTCGTGTATTTCCTCATGCGGCAAATGTGCGAACTGCCGACGCGGCATGTACTCACATTGCGAGACGGGCGGCTGGATCCTGGGGAATCGCATCGATGGCGTGCAGGCAGAGTACGTCCGGATACCGCATGCAGAAACCAGCCTCTACAAGCTGCCGCCGGGCATCGACGAAGAGGCGCTGGTCATGCTGTCAGACATCTTCCCGACAGGCTTCGAGTGTGGCGTCCTGAACGGCCGCGTACAGCCGGGAAGCACCGTGGCGATTGTCGGCGCCGGACCCATTGGGTTGGCCTCGCTGCTGACTGCCCAGTTTTACTCGCCTGCCCAGATCATCCTGATCGATACCAACGCCGCCCGCTTGGAGGTGGCGAGCCGGCTGGGCGCCAGTGCGTGCGTCAACGTCACCAGCGAGGATGCAGTTACCGCCGTCAGGAAGCTGACGGATGGCGTGGGTGTGGATTGCGCGATCGAGGCGGTGGGAGTGCCTGCCACGTTCGAGCTGTGCCAGGACCTGGTTGCGCCGGGCGGCGTGATTGCCAATATCGGCGTGCACGGCGTGAAGGCGGATCTGCATCTGGAGACACTGTGGAGCCAGAACATCGCCATCACCACGCGGCTGGTCGATACGGTAAGCACGCCGATGCTGCTGAAAACGGTGCGCGCGGGCAAGCTTCAACCGGGGCAACTCATTACACACCGGTTCAAGCTCAACGACATCCTTTCCGCCTACGATACCTTCCGCAACGCAGGGGAATCGCATGCACTCAAGGTCATCATCGCTACCTAGACCACCCATGCAGGGCACGGCGAGTGAGGGGCGCACACCATCGATCCGGTTGGGGCGCCGCGCGTGGGTCGAGTCCGACGCTTGGCCGTAGTGGCCGTGGCATCGCTGGGCAGTGCCTGCAAGCGCGTGCGGGCACTCCTGAACGCGGACTGACCCGTACGCGCCGTGCTCAGGGAGGCCATTGCCATGGTGGGCGAGATACGGATTGCGCCAGAGGTCTTGCCTCCCGTCTGCGCCGCCGTGCTGGCGGACCGCTATCTCGCACCTGGCGAGACGACGCGCGAGCACGTTTTCAGACGGGTTGCCCATGCATTGGCGGCGGCAGAAGCGCCCGATCGACGTGCGCACTTTGCGCGCCTGTTCTACGCCAACATGTTGCATGGTGCTATCGGGGCGGGGCGCATCATGGCGAATGCCGGCGTGGCCAGGCAGGCTACGATGGTGAACTGCTTTGTGCACCCGATTGTGGGCCCCGGTGTGCAGATCGCGGCGGCCAGCGACATTGAGCGGGCATTGTCGCAGGCACAGGTCACGCTGCGCATGGGCGGCGGCGTAGGCTACGACTTCTCACCCGTGGCCCCACGCGCTGCGCTGCAAGCGCAGGCTGGCACCGGCAGCGTGAGCGAGGTCATCGAGCGCTTCGATCATGCTTGCAAGTCGCTTGCACTGTCCAACACGCGCGGCGGTGCACAGATGGCCGTGCTGCGTTGCGACCATCCCGACCTTGCCTTGTTCGTCCGTGCCAAACGTGAGCGCAAGCGCTGGACGACCTTCAACATATCGGTTGCCGTGACAGACGCCTTCATGCAGGCCGTTGCCGACGATGCGTTATGGCCGCTGCAACATCGTGCCGAGCCCGATGCGATAGCGCGGGCGGCTGGCGCACACCCGCTTGGCAACGGAAACTGGTGCTACGCGACACTGCCCGCACGGCAGCTTTGGCGCGAGATTGTCGAGGCCGCACATCACAGTGCGGAGCCTGGGCTTCTGTTCATCGACACCATCAACGCAGCCAACGACCTTGCCGAGGTCGAAACCATCGTCGCGACCAATCCTTGTGGTGAACAGCCCCTGCCGCCGTGGGGCAGTTGTGTGCTGGGCCCGATCGATCTGTCCCGTTGGGTCGAGTGCCCGTTTGGAGTGGGCGGGCAACCGATGTTCGACTTTGTCGGGCTGAGCCGGTCGGTGCAGGTACAGGTGAGGATGCTCGACAACGCGATCGACATCACGCGCTGGCCGCTGCCCGAGCACATGCATGAGGCACACGCCAAGCGCAGGGTCGGTGTGGGCGTGACGGGTCTGGCCGACGCGCTGACGATGATGCGCCTACCGTACGACGCGCCGCACGCGCGCCACCTTACAACCCAGATTGGACAGTGCTTGCGCGACAACGCTTACGCAGCGTCTGCAGCACTGGCGCAGGAACGCGGGCCGTATCCGCTGTTCCGGGCCGAGCGCAGCCTTGCGCCGGGGCATTTCGTCGCCGCCTTGCCCAACGCCGTGCGCGACGCGATTGCCCGGCACGGATTGCGCAATAGTCATCTGCTGTCGCTGGCGCCCACCGGTAGCGTGAGCCTGGCTTTTGGCGGTAACTGTTCCAGCGGGATCGAACCGGCCTTTGATTGGACGTATGAGCGGCGCGTGCGCGTTCAGCATGGCCCGCCGCTGCGTTACCGTATCGAGAACCACGCTTATCGATACTTCCGGGCCGTGCATGGCGGCCATGCTGCGTTGCCCGACTACTTCGTCACCGCAAGACAGGTCGACGGTATGGACCACCTACGCATGGTCGCTGCGCTGCAGCCGTTCATTGACGCTTCGATCTCTAAGACGGTGCTTGTTGCGGGTGGGGTGTCGCCCGCCGAGGTGGGGGCGTTGCTATTTCAGGCGTGGCAGTTGCGTCTCAAGGGCATCACGATCTTCCGGCCGGATCCAGCATTGGATGAAGTGCTGTCTATGCTGCCGGTAGCCGAAGGCCGGCCCGCATGTTTCTGCTGAGCACATCGAGCCCATTTTTTCCATGAGATGCAGGGTCACCAGCGTTCCGGTTGATGCCCATCAACATTCAACGGCGCTGGCTGGCTACGCTCGAATCAGTTGGGCGATGTCTCCCGACCCTTCCGCGTTCTTGAGGTCAATGCCATGAGCGAAGCGATGCTTCTTTCCTACGAACCGGTGCGCGCTGAACCGCCCAAGCCGACTGCAAACACCGCACCTGCTGCCATTGCACTGCCACCGCCGCACCTGGGTGGCGGCGCGGTGCTGATGGCCGCGCTGGCCCAGCGCAAAAGCGTGCGCGCGTTTGCGCAGACCCCGCTTTCGCTCCAGCAGCTCAGTGAGCTGCTATGGGCGGCGGACGGCATCAACCGCCCCGAGACAGGGGGACACACCGCGCCGTCCGCACACGGCCTGAACGAGATCGACATCTACGTTGCATTGCCCGAGGGCGTCTATCGCTATGAAGCGGAGCCGCATCGGCTGCGACTCAAGCACGCCGTGGATGCACGCAACCTGACGGGCTATCAGGACTTTGTGGGTGCGGCGCCCCTGGATCTGGTTTACGTGGTCAACCACGCACGCGCCGACCAGATGCCGCCATCGCAGCGCGAGACCTTCTCTGGCGTTGCCGCAGGTGCCATCTCGCAGAACGTATCGCTGTACTGCGCTTCGGCCGGGCTGGCGTGCGTGGTGCGCGGGTGGCTCAACCACCGACTGTTGGCCGAGGCCCTGTCACTCAATGAAGATGAGATGCCGGTGCTGGCGCAGACGGTGGGGCACCCGGTTTCTGCATAAGGTTGGCAAATGAACTGGGCCACACTCTTTCTCCCACGGTGCTGCCTGACTGCGCTGCTACTTGCGAGTCAGGCTGTCATCGCGGCTGAACCCGGCATCGGTGCGACACCGGAGGTTCGATTTCAGAACGAGATCGCCTATATCTCGGGCGGTATCGGGCGCGACGAGCGTGACGCCATGCACGCGATGGCCGGCCGGTTCAACGTCCGGTTGAACGTGGTGTCGGCAAGGAATGGTGAGGCGTTGTCCGACATCGACGTCTCCGTGGTTGACGAGCACGGGAAGCCACGGCTTCACCTGCTCATGCCTGGCCCGCTGCTGTACATGAAGCTTCCGCACGGGCGCTACCAATTGACGGCAGCGTATGGGCGGGCCGTGCGTACTGTTCTGCTGCGCGCGGGAGCGCAACCGGTTGACATGGTTGTTTCATTGCCTGCGGAGACTGAGCAGGAAGAGTGGCTCCTGTGCAAGAGGGGATGTGCTCAGCGCGGAGCCCGCGCGCCTTCCGGGCGATAGGTGTTGGCCCCCCCGGGGCGCAACCGGCTGGCGCTGCGCAAACAACCCATACACACAGACGAGGTTGGCATGACAACAGACCGTATCGCGCTCATCACCGGAGGCATGGGCGGCTTGGGCGAGGCTATCGCCGTCCGCCTGCACGCACACGGGCACCGGGTGGTGGTCACCCATTCGTTGGGGAATGCGCATGTGGCTGCGTGGCTTGCGGAGCAGCAGGCTCATGGCCGTGCGTTCCAGGCATTCGCCGTGGATGTGGCCGACTACGAGGCCTGCCAACGATGCGCGGCAGAAGTGGTGACAAAGGTCGGCCCGGTCGACATCCTGGTGAACAACGCCGGCATTACGCAGGATGTGACTTTCAAGCGCATGACGCTTGAGGCCTGGCGGAATGTCCTGGCAACCGATCTGGATTCGGTCTTCAACATGACCAAGCCGCTGTATGACGGCATGATTGCGCGCGGATGGGGCCGCGTCATCAATATCTCGTCGGTCAATGGATCAAAAGGCGCGTTTGGTCAGACGAACTATTCCGCGGCCAAGGCCGGGATACACGGTTTTACCAAGGCGCTGGCGCTGGAGTGCGCGGCCAAGGGTGTGACCGTCAACACGGTATCGCCAGGCTACCTTGCCACGCGCATGACGCGGGATATTCCGGAAGACGTCATGCAGCAGCGCATTCTTCCTCAGATCCCGCTGGGCCGTCTCGGGCGGCCGGAAGAGGTGGCCGCCCTGGTGGCATTTCTGTGTACCGAAGACGCCGCCTACTTGACCGGAGCCAACCTCGCAGTCAACGGTGGCCTGCACATGCAGTAGCGCTGCCGGGCGCCCGATAGGCTTGAGCGACAGCGCTCCAGCATGGATTACGCCTCCTCTGTCCGGCAGCTCGGCTGACCTGCGTGCGGCCGGTGTTTCTGCTCGGTGTCTACCAGCATGCGTTCTATGTGCGTGAAAGCCTCGTCAAGCGCAAGGTAGGCGTCCTCGTTCGAGGTCTTGCTGGAAATGTGCGTCTGGTGCGGCGTGGTGACAATGACATGGACATCGATGGGTTTGCCCTGGTGCTGATGCTTCGCGCCCAGGGTCAGGCTGACGCGGCAGCGGGTGATGTCATGACGAATGTGGGCTAGGCGATGGGCCCGCTTGACCACGGCGTCTTCCACCGATTTGGAGTGGGGCACACCTTGAAACGAGATATCGATCGGCAGGGACACAGTTGGACTCCATGAAGCAAGGAAAAAGGCGAGGATGCGAAGCACACTGGGGTGCCCGACGTGTTGCTTGAAGCACCGCAAACGCGGCCACCAGTCAGACCATTCTCAATGGCTTGCGCCTTGAACTGTTGACCGGGATCAACTCGCCAACGGTTCGATCCGATCCGTTGCTGCGGGTGCACACGCCGTCAGTCCAGATCCAGCTGCGGGTAGTCGGACAGCACGCTGGCCCGCGATCGACAGGCGCGTAATGGGTCGTCGGGCCCGAGCCACGAGGCACGCACGTTTACGCAGACTTCCCGGAACTGCGCGGTGGTCACCCCAATCCGGTTGGCTGCTGCTGCCCAGTGTGAAAAGACTCTTGCATGCACCTGCAGGTAGGCCTGGCGAACCACGGGGTGCCGCGGGAACATGCCGTCGGCTGTCGGAAATTCCGGGCACCTGAGATACAGGTTGAACCAGAAGAGCACTGCGTATGCCCGAAGAATCTCATCCGTTGATTCGCAGCATGTGGGGTCGAAGGCCACGCGCGGGAATGGACAAGGCGTCGTGCAGAAACGTGCCTGATTCATGGCGGCATTCCTCCAGGCTATCCAGCGTGAAACCGTTGCGCGTATGCGGGTTGCGGTGGCGGGCTGCCCGCCGACTCCACCGTAATCATCTGGTCGAGCCCGCAGATGCCGGGTAGCGCCAACAGGGCGGCTTTCAGGCCCGCGAGCGGACGGGCATCCTGACTGTGTCCTGCCAAGCGAACACGCCCGCGTACCACGCTCACGGTCAGGTATTCCGCCAGGGCGGGAACAAACCAGCTCGCGGCGGTTTTCGCAAGTACGGCGATGGCGCTATCGGCCAATAGGGGACCGCGGGCGGCATGCACCGTCGGCGTGATGGGATACGCCGACACGCTTTCGCTGGCGCGTTGAACCGAGGCTGCGGCATCGGGCTCAGGATCGGCGGAGGGAGCGGTGTTCATGAGCGGCGCATCGTCACGAGTGGAGCCTTCCTTGAATCTAAGGGATGCGTGAAGCGTGCATTTGACCGAGAGCAAGGCGTGATCCATTGGCTGAAAATGCGAAGAGTGTGGCGGCTACATGGTCCCTTTCAGCAGTGCGAGCAGCGCGTTCAGCGGGCGGGTGTTGAGCACGTCAGCCTGTTCGAGCCATCCTCGACGCGCCTGTGTGACGCCAAACGACAGGTTGGCGAGGTCGGCTGGGCTGTGGGCGTCCGAGACAATGCTCACCAATACGCCCGTGGCTTTTGCCAGGCGGCATCCATAGTCGGATAAGTCAAGGCGAGCGGGTTGCGCGTTGGCCTCAACGTAGCAGCCACGTTCCGCAATCGCTTTCAACACCCGTTTGAGATCCACGTTGCAGGCGTTGCGTTCGCCGATCAGGCGGCCCAGGGGATGCGCCAGGATGCTGAAATGCGGGTGGTCGATCGCGCGGAGGATGCGGGTGGTCTGCTTCTCCATCGGCAAGATGAAATGGCTGTGAACGGCGCCAATGACGAGATCCAGACGCCCCAGCACCGCGTCGGGCAGATCCAGCGATCCATCTTCGAGAATGTCGACCTCGACGCCCTTGAGCAACACCGGCCACCCTTCGTGTTCGGCGTTGAAACGATCGATTGCATCGGCCTGCGCGGCCAGGCGTTCTGCTGTCAACCCATGGGTGACGGCTATGCGTGGCGAGTGGTCGGTAATCGCCAGGTACTGAAGGCCTCGTCGGCGTGCCTGTTCTGCCATCGCTTCCAGGCTGGCGGTTCCATCGCTGGCGGTCGTGTGGACATGAAGGTCTCCCTTGACGTCGCGCTCTTCCACGAGGGTCGGCAGCATGCCTTTGCGTGCGGCCTCGAGTTCGCCCTGGTCCTCACGGAGTTCGGGGCAGATCCACGGCAGACCGACGGCGCGATAGACCGACGCTTCGGTGTGCCCGGCGATACGTTCGCTGTCTCGAAACACGCCGTACTCGTTGATCTTCAGGCCCTGCGCCTGCGCGATCTTGCGCAGCGCGATGTTGTGGGGCTTCGAGCCCGTGAAATACACCAGCGCCGCCCCAAAAGCGGCCGGTTTCACAACCCGCAGATCGATCTGCATGCCGTTCTTGAGCACGACGCTGGCGCGGGTTGTACCAGCGGAAATCCGGCTGGCCACCTCTCGGTACTGGACAAAGTACTCGATAACCAACGCGGCGTTCCGGGCCGTTACCAGCAAGTCCAGGTCGCCGACGGTATCGAGACCTCGGCGGTAACTTCCCGCGACGACAAGCTGCTCCACCGTGCCGCTTGCCTGCAGGTAGCGTGTCAAGGCTTCGGCGCACGGCTTGGCGACGACAAGACCGTAACGGCGATGACGCTCCAGGCGTGCGCTGACGGCCTGCAACAAGCGCTGTTCGCTCTGAGTGCCAAAGCCGTGCAGTGCTCGAATTTGATGGGTGGTCGCCGCCTTGGCCAAGTCATCCAGCGTGGTAATCCCCAGTTCGTGCTGCAGCATGCGGGCCCGCTTCGGGCCGAGCCCCGGCAACTGAAGGAGTTGGACCATGGACTGCGGGACCTCTCCACGTACCCGGACGAGCATGGAGCAGGTTCCTGTTTCAACAATTTCCCGCATCTTTGCCGCGAGGTCGGTGCCGATACCCGGCAGCTCGGTCAAGTCCGCGCCGCGCGCCAGCATGACATCCACACCTTCGGCCATTCCATCGATGACGCGTGCGGCGTTGCGGTAGGCGCGCACCCTGAACGGGTTGGCGTCTTCAACCTCAAGAAGGTCAGCGATCTCGTTGAAGACCGTCGCGATCGTTTGGTTCACCTGATGTTGAGCTGGAACCGTCTGCAGCATGGGAGAGCCTCAACTTTGCGGAACTGATAGGCAGCGCACGGATGTCTCATCGTTTCATTGATTCGTGAATCCGGGTTGCGCGAGATCAACCCTGCAGATGCAGGCCCCCGTATCGTGATCACAGATCAAAGGGGGTTCCATGGTCCAGTTGCTCATCGTTGCCAACGTGGTCGTGTTTCTCGCAGAGATCTTTGCTGGAGATGCGCTGATCCGCACCTTCGCGTTGTGGCCGCTGGTGGCGTCGGCGGGTGATGGCAATGGCGTGTTCATGCCTTGGCAGCCGCTGACCTACGCTTTCCTCCACGCAAATGGCGCCCATCTTGTGCTCAACATGTTCGGTCTCTACATGTTC
>NZ_JAELUI010000479.1 GCF_016429285.1 Ralstonia sp. ASV6 | reverse complement strand
ACTTTTAACTCTGTTGTTTTCCAGCTAAAGTTTCTAGATTTGTAAATTGGTCAGAGTTGTTGCAAATATGAGAGCATATCTTAATCCCTCAATACATGATCAGTGCTGACAATTCACACCAAACTCTATCAACACCAAACTGCCGACCAAAGGATCGGCCATCACACACATATCCGAACCCCGCACAATCCGGAGATATTCACCCAAAAAACAAAATAATCAAGCAAAAGCACCAACACTCACTAGTCACATGTGTCCTAGCTCGAAAAAGGCCGCCTGAACCAACCGAACAACCCCTACCTTGTCTCACCTCTGGCCCCCTCCGGACAATTGCCTGGATTAAACCGATTCCCTTCCATCACCGACCGCTCAGTTGTTCACAAATAAACC
>NZ_JAELUI010000478.1 GCF_016429285.1 Ralstonia sp. ASV6 | reverse complement strand
GTGGATGGCGGAGCACAGCCCGCAATTACGCGATCAAGAAGTTCCTGCGTCGCCAGATTCTGCGAGCTCAGGGCTGAGCTCGGTGGGAGATAGGATAGACCACGATGAGGAGATGGAGGGCATGACGAAGTCGCGGCGCGATACTATGGATATATCATGAGCCTGAGGGTTCGCTGCAAAAGGATATCTTTCGGGTTGTTTTGCTTTTCCTTTGGCATAGCGATGGCGTTTTAAGGTTCTTTTGTCGGAAAAGGGGATCAATATTATGGTAACTGGACAATTGCGAGGGACGCTTTTGATAGTCATAAATAGACTACATACTCTAATCACAACTATTTCAAAGACGCGCGTCGTTACCATGTTTTGTCTTGGTATCGAGTGAGAGATGTAT
>NZ_JAELUI010000477.1 GCF_016429285.1 Ralstonia sp. ASV6 | reverse complement strand
CCCCCCCCCCCCCCCCCCCCCCCCCCCCCCCCCCCCCCCCCCCCCCCCCCCCCCCCCCCCCCCCCCTTTTTTAACGCACAAGACGGAAAACGAGATCAGGTGCCATGTCTCGTGGGCTCGGAGATGTGTATAAGAGACAGGGACAATTTAGGTAATGTAAAGGGTATCATGATCTTAAAGAGTGTGAAGCAAAAAAAAAAAAAACAGTTGCATTACATTGAAATACGCAGGCGTTCACAGTGATGTAATGCCTGTCTCTTATACACATCTGACGCTGCCGACGAAGGCCGTGGAGTGTAGATGGCGGTGGTGGGCGGAGGATGATAAAGGGGGGGGGGGGGGGGGGGGGGGGGGGGGGGGGGGGGGGGGGGGGGGGGGGGGGGGGGGGGGG
>NZ_JAELUI010000476.1 GCF_016429285.1 Ralstonia sp. ASV6 | reverse complement strand
CCCCCCCCCCCCCCCCCCCCCCCCCCCCCCCCCCCCCCCCCCCCCCCCCCCCCCCCCCCCCCCCACCTTTTTCAAGCAGAAGACGTCATACGAGATCAGGCGCCATGTCTCGTGGGCTCGGAGATGTGTATAAGAGACAGCTGCAATGCTGGGGATGATAATGGATTGGATCGTGCGTGAATATACCTAGTGTTTGCATAGTTTGCGGGTTCCTTTCGCCTGTATTTTTATAAATTCAGATACCCCTTGACCTGTCTCTTATACACATCTGACGCTGCCGACGAAGGCCGTGGAGGGTAGATCTCGGTGGGGGGCGGATCAGTAAAAAGGGGGGGGGGGGGGGGGGGGGGGGGGGGGGGGGGGGGGGGGGGGGGGGGGGGGGGGGGGGGGG
>NZ_JAELUI010000475.1 GCF_016429285.1 Ralstonia sp. ASV6 | reverse complement strand
GCGCTAATCCTAAAAACCTTCGCAAACGTAACCTCTACTACATCTTTCCAGACATCAGTGTTTCCAGTTCCCAAGGGCTGAGGGTGCTTCTCCGCCTCGAGTTCCGCTTGCTCATCCTAACATCCCTCTTCCTCTTCTCTGGCTTCTGTGGTTTCTCTTCTTGGGCAACAATATCATGCTTAACCGGATCAACATTCTCATTATCTACTTCCTTTTCGATAGCGAGAGCCTCTGCCTTCTCAGCCGACTCTTCGTCGGCCGGGTCCGCCGATAACTGCTTGCCGCTAGACTTCCTTGCTGCTTTGAGCTTGGCACGCACTCGTGCTGCATCCGCTTCTCGCTCCGATGCAGCCAGTTTCGCGGCAATATTCGACATCGTCAGTGGACTTTGC
>NZ_JAELUI010000474.1 GCF_016429285.1 Ralstonia sp. ASV6 | reverse complement strand
GCATTGACGTGGTCGCGGCAGGAGGAGTTTGGGTTCCGATAATCTGGTCGTGGTCCTTGTCATCATCTTCGGTAGGCAGAGGCAGAAGGGTAGCCTGGTCGGCATCAATGGCCTCGCCCCATAGCTTCAGATGCCAGTCGATGAACTTTCCTTGATGCTCGTTCTCGTTGTTATCGCGGACAATCAGCGTCCAGGTACCGACACCATCCTCGCCCCTGTACCAGAACTATTAGTCAACGAACTCAACGATCTCATCCGCAGAACTTACCAGTGAGCAACGCTCATAAATGTCCAGTCGTCGTATCCACCCTTGTGGTTGTCGAGCTTACGAGCCGTGGAAATGTGGCTGACCACCTTTTGAGGGCTAATCAGGTCGACACTCAAGTCACCAC
>NZ_JAELUI010000473.1 GCF_016429285.1 Ralstonia sp. ASV6 | reverse complement strand
GCGCAAT
This sequence comes from Ralstonia sp. ASV6, assembly GCF_016429285.1. GTDB lineage: Bacteria > Pseudomonadota > Gammaproteobacteria > Burkholderiales > Burkholderiaceae > Ralstonia > Ralstonia flaminis. Next base: position 385 of record NZ_JAELUI010000473.1, on the reverse strand, counting down.
GGAGCGTCCCGTCATCGGCATCAACGGACAATGGCCCATTCCGCGTTTAGAAATTGACATTGGGGACAGACTCGTCATCAACGTCAACAACCAGCTCAGCAATCAGTCTACCTCGCTTCACTTTCACGGTCTCTTCCAGAATGGCACCAACCAAATGGACGGTCCTGCTGGAGTGACGCAGTGTCCAATTCCTCCTGGTTCTTCATTCACTTATAACTTTACGGTAAGCTAGTTCAAGTCCATAACAGCCAAAACAGCAGTCCTGACACCTTGTATAGGTCGACCAACCCGGCACGTATTGGTACCATTCCCACACCAATGCTCAATATCCTGACGGCCTGCGTGGCCCTCTTATCGTCAATGACCCTGAATTCCCCTACAAGGA
>NZ_JAELUI010000472.1 GCF_016429285.1 Ralstonia sp. ASV6 | reverse complement strand
ATACACCGCCCTCTGCGTAGAGAATGAGATAGCGCAGCAGGTCGGCTTTTATGATGGGAAGCTTGACGCTGCGATAGAAGCTGACAATGTCAGGACGATTCAAGGCGCGGGGGCCAAAATGCTGCTCAATATAGGTCATGTCGCTGGCATCAGTAATGACCTCGTATCGCATGTTTGGGTTCTTCTTCAGCCATGTAGTTGCTCGAACAGTCTCCGTGATGCCGAACAGGAGAGGGTCTATCTTCCACGTCTGCCATATTTTGAGAGGAAACGTGCTTCCGCGAAGAGGCGTCGCGGGAGGGAGGTCTTCTTCTTGCCACAGAGAGATGCTTTCAAGAGGATTTCCGATAATGTCGAGGTTGAGCAGAGCGAGGAGAGTCATGACGCATATTG
>NZ_JAELUI010000471.1 GCF_016429285.1 Ralstonia sp. ASV6 | reverse complement strand
CCCCCCCCCCCCCCCCCCCCCCCCCCCCCCCCCCCCCCCCCCCCCCCCCCCCCCCCCCCCCCCCCCCCTCTTTTCAAGCAGAAGACGGCAGACGAGATCAGGCGCCATGTCTCGTGGGCTCGGAGATGTGTATAAGAGACAGGCGTGAGCCCAGGCATTGCTCAATAAAAAACGGGGGACGATGTCCCCCGTTTCCGTTTGTACAGCCAGCGAATTTATTGAATCGCCTTGTCGTTCGGGTGCGCGTACAGCTGTCTCTTATACACATCTGACGCTGCCGACGAAGGCCGTGGAGTGTAGTTGTCGGTGGGGGGGGGGGGGAGAAGGGGGGGGGGGGGGGGGGGGGGGGGGGGGGGGGGGGGGGGGGGGGGGGGGGGGGGGGGGGGGGGG
>NZ_JAELUI010000470.1 GCF_016429285.1 Ralstonia sp. ASV6 | reverse complement strand
GGAGAACGGGTCAGGGTTCTGGTCCCAGGAAACAGACTCTTGGTTCAGCATTGATTCAAGTAAGTGTTGGCCAGGTTCGTGCAGAATCTAAAAACACATTGATTTACTGCAAATACAACACTTTGTCAATAACATCACAATTAATGCATCTGACTTGCTCGGCATGTGCTCTGGGTTATTGCGCTATCTTGGGCAGGAGCTTTTGTCGTCGTACGAGTACCTTTGATGGAGAGGTGGTGGGACCAAACTTGGGTGTTGTGGTAGTGGCTTGCGGGCGTCGCCGCTCGGCCAGTCACTCTTGTTTATTATGTCCGTCTCTTTCAGACCTCATTTCAAAGTACTGTATGGCGCGACATGTCTGTCGGAAAGAGTGGGTGTTGCTAATGTCCGCAC
>NZ_JAELUI010000048.1 GCF_016429285.1 Ralstonia sp. ASV6 | reverse complement strand
GCACCGCGTCCATCACGCGCGCCGAGTACACCAGCGCCGCCCCCGCGTTGAGCGAGATCGCTACGCTCAACGCATCCGCAATCTCTTCATGCGTGGCGCCATGCTTGAGCGCTTCGGCGGTATGCACAGTGATACAGCCATCGCAACGTGTCGTCACCGCCACGGCCAGGGCAATCAGTTCACGCGTCTTGGCATCCAGGCTACCGGTCTTTGCTCCCGACAGCGTTTGATAGCCTTTGACCGTATCTGGCGTGATCTTGCCGATCTCGCCAATGCGCCCCAACAGTTCCTTCCGATACTCAACCCAGTTCAGCATGATGTGCTCCCGGTGGTGTGGCACTGGCCGGATGCCTGTGCCGTTGGAAAGAGTATTGTCTTTGTGGCCAATCCGTTGAATACTCGATTCAACCAATTTCTATCGAGATCGTCTCAATGGATGCGCTCAGCCAATTCATCCAATTGACCCGCCCACAGGCCAGTCTTGATTTGCGCTGCCTATTTCAAGGGCCATTCTCGATTCCGCATGATCCCGAGCCGAACGGTCAGGCGATCTTCCATCTGGTGCTGGCTGGCACATGTCTGGTAGAAACGGGGGGCCGCACACTCACTCTGCGCGAAGGTGATTTCATCCTCTTCCCGCGCGGCCACGCACATACCATCCATGACACGGCAAGCGCGGCCAACGCGCCCGTGCGCAAACCGCGCGCATCGCATGACGGCATGCTCCCGCTGCAACTGACCGGCCGTGGCGCTGCCGAGGTCGACCTGCTCTGCGGTCGCTTCGTGCACGAGCCTGGCTCGACCACATTGCTGGTGCGCACGCTGCCCGACCCGCTGCATGTGTCCTTGAGTGATAGTGCTTCGTTTCCAGCGCTGCAAGCCGTCATTGGCATGATGCGCAGCGAGGCTGAGACGCGCGCCCCCGGTGCGCTGGCAATCGTCACATCGTTGAGCCAAGCGCTGCTGACGCTTGCGCTGCGCGTCTACGGCCAGCGCGAGAATGCCGGCCCGGGTACGCTCACGTTGCTATCGGACACACGTCTCAGCACGTCCGTGCAAGCCATGCTCACCACGCCTGAGTATGCGTGGACCATTGATGTCCTGGCCGACCTGGCTGCCATGTCCCGCGCCACCTATGCGCGCCACTTCAAGGCACGCGCTGACATGACCGTGTGGGATTTCCTCACGCGCGTGCGCATGACCATGGCTTGCGATGCGTTGATTCATACGCGGCTGAGTGTGGGTGAAATCAGCGCCCGCGTTGGCTATCAATCCGAAGCGGCGTTCGGCAAGGCGTTCAAGCAGCAACTGGGGATGACGCCGGCGCGATACCGACGGGCAACCGCTGGGCCCGCGCGCGCGACGACCTCGTCTTGAGCTAGATCTCTTGGTCGGAGCGGCTCTGGGCGCTATCAGCAAGCGGGCTTGGATTACCCCAACCGTTCTCGAACAGCAGTTCATGGAGTGGCTGCCGCGCTGCCCACCGTTGCTGCTCCAGCATCGGCTGGTCGTAGAACTCATCTACATACCCCAGGCACAGCACTGCGATCGGTTTGGCGCCCGACGGCAGATGAAGCAGTTCGGACAACTGCTCGGGATCAAAGAGGGAGACCCACCCCATCCCGACCCCTTCAGCCCGGGCGGCGAGCCACATGTTCTGGATCGCGCAAGCGACCGAGGCAAGATCCATCTCTGGCAGCGTGCGACGGCCAAAAACATGCCGCTCGCGGCCGTCCATCAGCGCCGCCACCAGGACCTCTCCGCACTCCAGAATGCCCTCCACCTTGAGCCGCATGAAATCATCCTGCCGCTCACCCAGCGCAACGGCAGTCTGCTGGCGCTCGGTTTCGACCAGCGCGTGCACACGAGCCCGCAGGCCTCGATCTGTGATGTGGATGAAGCGCCAGGGCTGCATGAAGCCGACGCTGGGGCCAAGGTGAGCGGCTTCTAACAGACGTGTCAGCAGTGCCGCATCAAGTGGGTCGGGCCGGAAATGGCGCATGTCTCGCCGCTCGCGGATCACCCGATAGACGGCATCGACTTCGCCGTCGCTATACCGAAACTGGCTCATGACCTGAAGCCGCGCGCATACGCGTGTGATGTCCCCGAAAAAAACAAAAAGGACTTACGGCTCATCACCGTAAGTCCTTCGATTTTTTTGGTCGGGGCGAGAGGATTTGAACCTCCGACCACCTGCACCCCATGCAGGTACGCTACCAGGCTGCGCTACGCCCCGAACAAGCATGAAAGTATAACAGAGCTGCCGCGCAGATGACTAGTGGGTCGCCGCGTGCGCTTAGGGTTTATCGCTGTGCAGAATTTCCAGCACCGATTGCAACGCAAGTCGCAAGCTCGGCACGTCCACCGCGCCGCCCGTCACCAGAGGTGTCGTCGCACGGGCGTCGATTTCTGACTCAGCAGCTTGCACGGGCGCAGCACCCACACCATGACGCAACTCATCGAGTCGGTTGCGCGCGCCATTGATCGTGAAGCCCTGTTCGTACAGCAGCTCGCGAATACGCCGGATCAACAGCACTTCATGGTGCTGGTAATACCGACGATTGCCGCGCCGCTTGACGGGCTTGAGCTGCGTGAACTCCTGCTCCCAATAGCGCAACACGTGCGGTTTGACAGCACACAGATCACTCACCTCACCAATGGTGAAGTAGCGCTTGGCAGGAATCGGCGGCAGGTTGACCCGCTCCGTGTGTTTATCGGCGGCCATGAAGGGCAGGCGAAAAGATCCGGGGTGGACGGAACAGCAGAAACAACGGAATTACAGAGCGACAGAACTACGCAACGCCCGCAGGCATCGGCTCGACACGCTCTTCAACGAGCGCCTTGAGCTTCTGGCTTGCGTGGAACGTGACGACACGGCGCGCCGTGATCGGGATGATCTCCCCGGTCTTCGGATTGCGGCCCGGGCGCTGCGGCTTATCGCGCAACTGGAAGTTGCCGAAGCCGGACAGTTTGACACTGTCCCCCTGTTCGAGCGCCTCGCGAATCACGTCGAAAAACGCCTCGACCATGTCCTTCGATTCACGCTTGTTCAGACCGACCTGCTCGAACAGCATCTCGGCAAGCTCGGCCTTGGTGAGCGTCGGCACGTCTTGGCCGCGCGCATCACGCGCGTCAGCCAGTGCTGCCGAAGAAGAACCGAGCGAGTCGTCCAAAGATGCCGCCAGCGCGGGCGCGTGTTGATCGTTCATAGGATTCGCTTGGGCGTTGATCGATCCGAATGCGGAAGTTCGTTCGAGCTGTCTCTAGCGCAATGCGGACGTCTGAGACGTCAGGCACGCAGGCGCGCGCCAAATGCATCGCCGGCCGCTCGAATCAGTTGCTGTGTGGCGGCCTCGACAATGTCGTCCTGAAGGGTGCTGTCAGTATCTTGCAACGTAATTCTGAAGGCAAGGCTTTTCTCCTGCGCTCCAATGGCCGCCGTAGCGGCCTTCGGACGGAACTCGTCGAACAGCACAACCCCCTGCAGATAACGTTGCCATGGCGCGCCGACGGCAGTCTTCTCGAAGGTATCCACGAGATCTTGAACTGCTACGTCCTGTCGCACGACCAGTGCGATGTCGCGCGTCACGGCCGGCACGCGCGGCACTTCACGATACTTCGGCAAACCGATCGCGGTGATAGCGTCGAGCTCCAACTCCCACACCACCGGTGCGGTCGGCAGATCGTACTTTTGCAGCCAGCGCGGATGCAGCTCACCGATCCAGCCGATGGCGCGATCATTCAGCACCACACGTGCGGAGCGCCCCGGATGCAGCGCCGGATGCTCAGCGCGCTCGAAGCGTGCCTGCAGCGGCCACAACAACGATTCCACATCGCCCTTCACATCGAAGAAATCAACAGCACGCGTTTGCACGCCCCACTGCTCTTCCTTGGCCGGGCCGTAAGCAATACCACCCGCCATCATCGGTTGCGCGTAGCCAGCGATCGACAGACCACCGTCAGCCACGCCCGCATCGCGATGGAAAACACGGCCCACCTCGAACATGCGCACGCGCGAAGCCTTGCGATTCAGGTTGTAACGCACCTTGTCGAGCAGGCCGCCGATGAGCGTGCTGCGCATCACCGAGTACTGGCTGGCGATCGGGTTCAGCAGCGGAATCGGGTTGGTATTGCCAGCAAAATCGGCTTCCCACTCCGTCTCGACGAAAGCAAAGTTGACGACCTCGTGGTAGTCGCGCGCGGCCACCGCGTGACGGACATCGTGCATCGTGCGGCGTGCCTCGTCGGTCGAGCGCATCTCATTTTCAGCAACGGGCGGCTTGGCCGGAATCTGCTCGAAGCCGTAAATGCGGGCGACCTCTTCAATCAGGTCTTCCTCGATCTCGAGGTCAAAACGATACGACGGTGGCTCGACGATGAACACATCGCCATCCACGCTGAACGTGAGGGCGAGACGCTTGAACACATCCGCCACAACTTCATGCGACAGCGGAATGCCGAGCACACGCGCGGCACGCGCCACGCGCATACGTACCGGCTCGCGCCTTGGCAGATTGACGATCTGATCATCGATCGGGCCGGCCTGGCCGCCGCAGATTTCGAGGATCAGCGCGCTGATGCGCTCGATATGCTCAACGGTGGTCGCGTAATCGACGCCGCGCTCGAAGCGGTGGCCGGCGTCGGTCGAGAAGTTGTAGCGACGGCCGCGCCCCTGAATCGCCTCAGGCCACCAGAACGCAGCTTCAACGTAGATGTTTTGCGTGTCGAGCGTGACGGCGGTCTTGTCGCCGCCCATGATGCCGGCCAGGCTTTCGATGGCCTGCTCGTCGGCAATCACGCCAACTTTCTCGTCGACCTTGATGGTGTCGCCGTTGAGCAGCTTGAGCTCTTCGCCCGCCTTGCCCCAGCGCACCGTCAGGCCGCCGTGGATCTTGTCCAGATCAAACACATGCGACGGGCGGCCCAGCTCCAGCATCACGTAGTTGGAGATATCGACCAGTGCAGACACGCTGCGCATGCCCGCACGTTCGATGCGCGAGACCATCCATGCCGGTGTCTTCGCGTGTGCGTTCACGCCGCGGATGATGCGGCCCGAAAAGCGGCCGCACAGGTCCGGCGCTTCCACCTTGACCGGCAGCTTGTCAGCGAGCGTCACGGCCACCGGCGCCATCGACGGCATCGTAATCGGCGCACCCGTCAGTGCAGACACTTCACGCGCCACACCATGAATCGACAGGCAGTCCGCCTTGTTGGGCGTGAGCTTGATGACGAAGATCTGGTCATCCAGATCCAGCACCTTGCGGATGTCCGCTCCGACCGGCGTATCTTCCGGCAGGATCAGCAGGCCACCGTGGTCTTCCGACAGCTTCAGCTCGCGCGCTGAGCACAGCATGCCGTAGCTCTCCACGCCGCGCAGCTTGCCGACCTTGATCTTGAAAGGCTTGCCGTCTTCACCCGGCGGCAGTTCGGCACCCACCATTGCGCACGGCACTTTGATGCCCACCGAAACATTCGGTGCGCCGCAAACAATTTGCAGCAGCTCGCCCGTGCCCGCATCGACCTTGCAGACGTTCAGGCGATCGGCGTCCGGGTGCTTGTTCACCTCGACCACATGGCCGACGACGATCTGCGAGAACGGCGGCGCGACGGGGTCGACCTCTTCCACTTCGAGGCCCGCCATCGTCAGGCGATGGGAAAGCTCGTCAGTGGTGATCGGCGGATTGACGAAACTGCGAAGCCAGGATTCCGGAAATTGCATGGCGCGACAGAAAGAAGAATTCGATTAACGGGGCAAGGTGACGAAACTGCGAACGATCAGTTCTTACGCGAACTGCCGCAGGAAACGCACATCACCCTCGAAGAACAGGCGCAGATCATTAATGCCATAGCGCAGCATCGTCAGGCGCTCTAGGCCGGAGCCGAACGCAAAGCCGATGTAACGCTCCGGGTCCAGGCCCATGTTGCGCACCACGGTCGGGTGCACCTGGCCGGAACCGGAAATCTCCAGCCATTTGCCGTTGCCGAACGCCATGTCGATCTCGGCCGACGGCTCGGTGAACGGGAAGTACGACGGGCGGAAGCGTACGTTGATGTCGTCGCGCTCGAAAAACTTGCGCAGGAAGTCGGTGTAGACGCCCTTCAGGTCGGCAAAGCTGATGTTGTCGGCAATCCAGAGGCCTTCGACCTGGTGGAACATCGGCGAGTGCGTGGCGTCGCTGTCAACGCGATACGTGCGGCCCGGCGCGATGACCTTGATCGGGGGGATGCGGTCGAGGTGCTTGTACTTCTCGACGTGCATGCGGGCGTAGCGCACCTGCATCGGGCTGGTGTGCGTGCGCAGCAGCAGAAGCTTGTCTTCGCTGTCGCGGCCATCGATGTAGAAGGTGTCCTGCATCGAGCGCGCCGGATGGTTGTCCGGGTTGTTCAGCGCCGTGAAATTCATCCAGTCGGATTCGATTTCGGGGCCGTCGGCCACATCGAAACCAATCGAACCGAAGATCTTGGCGACGCGCTCCCAGGTGTTCATCACCGGGTGCAGGCTACCTTGCGCCACATCACGGCCGGGCAGCGTCACATCGATCGCTTCGGCGGCCAGGCGCGCGTTCATGAGCGCATCGGCCAACGCCTGGCGGCGGGCGGTCAGCGCTTCTTCAACGCGGCTCTTGGCCTGGTTGATGCGCGCGCCTTCGGACTTGCGCGTCTCCGGATCGAGCTTACCGAGGCCCTTGAGCAAGTCGGTCAGCACGCCGGACTTGCCGAGAAAGCGCGCTTTCTCGTTTTCCAGCGAGGCGTTGTCCTCTACAGAGGCAAACGCGGTTTGGGCATCAGCGACGACTTGATCCAGATCCAGTGACATGGGAAGGCGAGCGAAAAAATTCGGGTGATTCGGGATCGCGGAATACGCGGAATAAAAAACGGGGCTCGGTAAGAGCCCCGTCAGGGTGACTAGCCGGCAAACTGTTGGGCAATTCCAGCGGCTTGCCCGGCTAATCCAATCAGGCGACGTTGGCTTTCACCTGGTTCACGATGGCGGCAAAAGCCACCTTGTCGTGAATGGCCATGTCCGACAGCACCTTGCGGTCCAGCTCGATGGACGCCTTCTTCAGGCCGTTCATGAACTTGCTGTAGGTCAGGCCATGCTCGCGTGCGCCAGCGTTGATACGTGCAATCCAGAGTGCGCGGAACACGCGCTTCTTGTTGCGACGATCGCGGTAAGCGTACTGACCAGCACGCATGACCGCCTGCTTGGCGATGCGATAGACGTTATTGCGGCGGCCGCGGTAACCCTTGGCTGCGCTGATAACCTTCTTATGACGGGCCCGCGCTGTGACCCCACGTTTTACTCGAGGCATGAAATGCTCCTTTCGTAGTTAGTTAGGGTTAGGCGTACGGCATCATTGCGCGAACGGACTTCAGGTTCGTCTCATGGACGCCCTCGGTACCGCGCAGGTGACGCTTGTTCTTGGTGGTCTTCTTGGTCAGGATGTGACGCTTGAAGGCTTGGCCACGTTTGATCGTGCCACCAGGACGGGCAGTAAAGCGCTTGGAGGCGCTTTTCTTCGTCTTCATCTTCGGCATGGAACAACTCCGCTTTTGACATGAAGCCAGGTGGACGGCTGGCGCCGACACTTGCAAGACCCGGACTCACTTGTTGTATCGCGGCAGGCTCGGGGCTTTCACCCCTAACCCGCTGCGTTTTCCGACGTTTCCGTCTGAAACCTGCTCAGCGCAGCCGGAATCGTCCGGCCGCCACTGCATTACTTTTTCTTCTTGGGTGCCAACATCATCACTGCCTGGCGGCCTTCCATCTTCGGCATCTGCTCAACCTGACCGAGTTCTTCCAGGTCAGTCTTGATACGCTCCAGCACGCGCATGCCCAATTCCTGGTGAGCCATTTCGCGGCCGCGGAAACGCAAGGTAACTTTTACCCTGTCACCATCCTCAAGGAAGCGCGTCGCATTGCGCATCTTGACGTCGTAGTCGTTGTCGTCGGTGCCAGGACGGAATTTGACTTCCTTCACCTGGATAACCTTCTGCTTCAGCTTGGCCTCGTGAGCCTTTTTCTGTTCTGAATACCGGAACTTGCCATAGTCCATCAGACGGCAGACGGGCGGCTGCGCGGTCGGCGCGATCTCGACCAGGTCGACGTCTTTTTCTTCTGCCAGACGCAATGCGTCAAACAGTTTGACGATGCCGAGCTGTTCCCCTTCAACCCCGGTCAGCCGGACTTCCGGCGCGGTGATTTCGCGGTTGAGGCGGTGAGATGACTTATCGGTAGCGATGTTGAATATCCTCAAAGATTCAAAAAAACAGGCCGCGCCCAGCTCATGACTTGTTGGCGAGATCGTTCTGCAGTCGCTCAACGAACGCCGACAGCGGCATGGAGCCTAGATCGACGTTGCCACGGGCACGCACGGCCACCTGATTTTCATCCCGCTCTTTGTCACCCACCACAATCTGATAGGGGACCTTCTGCACGGAATGCTCGCGGATTTTATACCCAATCTTCTCATTCCGCAAATCAACAACCGCCCTAAATCCTTGTTTTTGCAGGGATTGCACAACGGATTGTGCGTATTCGGCGTGCGAATCGGTGATGCTGAGCACTGCAACCTGCACCGGCGAAAGCCACGTCGGCAGTGCACCGGCATATTGCTCGATCAAGATACCGATAAAGCGCTCCAGGCTGCCCACGATGGCGCGGTGCAGCATGATGGGGCGATGGCGTGCGCCGTCCTCACCAACAAACTCGGCGTCAAGGCGTTCCGGCAGGTTCGGATCGACCTGGATCGTGCCGCACTGCCACTGGCGCCCGAGTGCATCTTTAAGCACATATTCGATCTTCGGGCCATAGAACGCGCCCTCGCCCGGGAGGTATTCGAACTCACACCCCGACGCGCGCAGGCCTTCGGCCAGAGCCGCCTCGGCGCGGTCCCAGCTTTCTTCGGTGCCGATGCGTTTCTCCGGGCGCGTGGACAGCTTGTAGAGAATCTCGGTAAAGCCAAAATCCTTGTAGACCTTCTGCAGCAGCGTCGTGAACGCCGTGACCTCGGCCTGAATCATGTCTTCAGTGCAGAAGATATGGCCGTCGTCTTGCGTGAAGCCGCGCACGCGCATGATGCCGTGCAGGCCGCCCGAGGGCTCGTTGCGGTGACAGGCGCCAAACTCGCCAAAGCGCAGCGGCAGATCACGGTAGCTCTTGATGCCCTGCTTGTAGATGAGGATGTGGCCGGGGCAATTCATCGGCTTGAGCGCGTATTCGCGCTTTTCCGATTCCGTGATGAACATGTTCTCGCGGTACTTGTCCCAGTGGCCGGTCTTCTCCCACAGCGACTTGTCGAGAATCTGCGGGCCCTTCACTTCCTGATAGCCATTCTCGCGGTACACGCGGCGCATGTACTGCTCGATCTCTTGCCACAGCGTCCAGCCCTTGGGGTGCCAGAACACCGTGCCGGGCGAGTACTCGTCGATATGGAACAGATCGAGCTCGCGACCAAGCTTGCGGTGGTCGCGCTTCTCGGCCTCTTCCAGCATGCGCAGATAGGCTTCCTGGTCTTCCTTCTTGGCCCAGGCTGTGCCGTAGATGCGCTGGAGCATCTCGTTGTTGTGGTCGCCACGCCAGTAGGCGCCGGCCACCTTCATCAGCTTGAAGACCTTGAGCTTGCCCGTGGACGGCACGTGCGGGCCACGGCACAGATCCACGAAATTGCCTTCGCGGTACAGACCGATTTCCTGATCCTGCGGAATGGACGCGATGATCTCGGCCTTGTACTTCTCGCCCATGCCCTCGAACAGCTTGACGGCTTCGTCGCGGTTCCACACCTCACGCGTAACTTTCTCGTCTTTCTTGGCGAGCTCGGCCATCTTCTTCTCGATAGCGATGAGGTCTTCCGGCGTGAAGGGACGCTTGTAAGCGAAGTCGTAGTAGAAACCGTTGTCGATGACCGGACCGATCGTGACCTGCGCGTCGGGGTACAACTCCTTGACGGCGTAGGCCAGCAAGTGAGCCGTCGAGTGGCGAATCACGTCGACGCCGTCGGCGTCCTTGTCCGTGATGATGGCGAGCTTGGCATCGCGGTCGATCGTGTAGCTCGTGTCGACCATCTGGCCATCCACGCGACCAGCCAGCGCAGCCTTGGCCAGCCCCGCACCGATGCTCTGCGCCACTTCAGCCACCGTCACCGGGCCGGGAAACTCGCGCCGGGAACCGTCCGGCAACGTGATTGCGATCATGCTTGCTCCTGTGGAGTCGCCGTCGTGCGCTTCAGACGCGCACAGCGGCTGTCATTCTGTCGTGCGCCGCGCCGAACTGGCGTGGCAGGTTGTCGAATCGGATGCCGAACGGGCACCCCAAAGTGCTCTCAGCTTGATCGCCCCGCATGACGCGAAATCGCGGACGAAAAAAAAACGCGGCCAAGGCCGCGTTTTCATTTGCGCTATCTACCGCTTGGGCAGACCGCAAAGGGCGAAAAACGCACCTTGACTACTGTCGCTCCGAAGCGGTTGTAGTTCGCGGTGCCTGAATCATATTCGCCTTGTTTCAGTTGTACGGGACGAACCCGAGGGATGACGGCTTGGACATCCTACCCGACGCGTCCTGCTAAATGCGTTGGTAGGCTCGATTGGACTCGAACCAACGACCCCCACCATGTCAAGGTGGTGCTCTAACCAGCTGAGCTACGAGCCTGCCGAAGAACAAGACTATACCGTCACTTGCGCCTGGCTGTCAACACCCCTTGCACTTCTTCGATCAAAGTCAGCGCGCGCTGCAGTTGTGTCGCCTCCGCCACCTCGGCGGTGAACTGCATTTTGGCGACACCCTTGCTCGACAGGGTACGCACGCCGGTCACGTTGATCTTCTCGCGCGAAAGGATTTCCGAGATGTCTCGCAACAGGCCCTGGCGGTCCAGCGCCTCGACCTGGATGTCGATCGGATAGACCGAGTCACTACGTTGGCCCCACTCCGTTTGAATCACGCGGCCGGGTGCGCGGGCAGCCAGTTGCTGGAACGTCGCGCAGCTTTGCCGATGGATCGACACCCCGCGCCCACGCGTGACGAAACCGACAATCGGGTCCGGCGGCGCCGGCTTGCAACAACGCGACATCTGCGTGAGCAGCGAATCAACGCCCACCACCAACACACCGCTCTTGGCACCACGAGCTACGCTGGTCGCTTTGCTCTTCTTGGTGATCAACGCCTCGTCATCAACCGGTACGGGTGGCGGCGCACCATCCGAGCGCAGCACAGCCTCGATGCGGCGCAGGCTCAACTCATCCTTGGCGACCACAGCATAGAGATCGTCCGGCGTCTTGTAGCCGAGCTTGGCCGCCAGCTCTTCCAGATTGACGGCGGTCTTGCCCTCGCGTTGCAGGGTCTTGTCGATCAGTGCCCGGCCCTGTGAGAGCGTCTCTTCCAGCTCCAGTGCGTTGAACCACGCCCGCACCTTGGTGCGCGCGCGCGGGCTGACCAGATAGTGCAACTCGGTGTTCAGCCAGTCGCGTGACGGGCCACCATGCTTCACCGTCACAATCTCCACCGTCTGCCCATTCTTCAACGGTGTGTTCAACGGCACCATCGTGCCGTCGACACGCGCGCCGCGGCAACGGTGGCCGAGATCACTGTGCAGGTGGTAAGCGAAGTCGACCGGCGTCGCGCCCTGCGGCAACGCGATGACGCGCGCCTGCGGCGTCAGCACATAGATATGGTCATCCAGTTCGGTGTGCTTGAGCTGCTCCCACGGGGAATCTTCGTGCGTAACAGTGTGTTCGGCGTCGTCCTTCCAGGCGAGCAACTGGCGCAGCCAGGCGATCTTCTCGTCGTAGCGCTCGCTGGCAGAGAATTGGCCGGCGTAGCCCTTGCTGCCGGCTTCCTTGTAGCGCCAATGTGCAGCCACGCCGTACTCGGCAAAGTGGTGCATCTCGCGCGTGCGGATCTGCACCTCCAGTGCGCGACCGTCGTCACCGATCACCACCGTGTGCAGCGACATATAGCCGTTGGCCTTCGGGCGCGAGATGTAGTCGTCGAACTCCTTCGGGATCGGCTGCCACATGTGGTGCACGAAACCGAGCACCGTATAGCAATCCTTGATGTCGTCGACGATGACACGGAACGCGCGCACGTCGTACAGATCAGCAAAGTCGAGCTCCTTGCCGCGCATCTTTTTCCAGATGCTGTAGATGTGCTTGGGGCGACCGGTCACCTCGGCGTGGATGCCGGCGTCGTGCAGCGTCTTCTGCAACTGCGCGATGGCCTCGCCGATGAACTTTTCGCGCTCGATGCGCTTTTCGTCAAGCAGGCGGGCAATGCGCTTGTAGGTGTCGGGGTCTTCGAAGCGGAAACCGAGATCTTCGAGTTCCCATTTGAGTTGCCAGATGCCAAGGCGGTTAGCGAGCGGCGCGTAGATGTCGAGCGTCTCGCGTGCAATACCCTCGGGCGCGGGGCGCTTGCTTTGTGCCAGCCAGCGCAGCGATTGCAACCGCGACGCCAGCCGGATCAGCACCACACGAATGTCCTGCGCGAACGCAAGCAGCATCTTGCGCAGCGCTTCGACCTGGGCGCGGCGCGCCTCGGCCTCGTTCTTGCGCGTGATGCCAGCATCCGTCGGACTCACCATGCCGGCAATCGCGCCGATGCGCAGCAACTGCCGCACGTCGTGCACGAGTTTGACCACCTCGGGGCCGAAAGCGGGTTCGAGCGCCATTTCGTTGTCAGTCGCCAACGTAGGCAGCAGGAACAGCGCGGCCGCCTGCAGCGACGGCGTATCAACGCGCAGCCCCTCGAGGATAGCGATCGTGCCGCGCGCGTGCGACTCCAGCGGCTCGCCGGTCAGCGTGACGTTATCGCCGGCATTGGCCACCAAGTATTCGATCGCCCGTGCAACCAGCGTACCGTTGGCTCCCTGCTCTGCCGCGGGTGTTGCCACCTTGCCAGCCCCCTCGGCCGGCCGGTCGGTCTTGTTCTCCATGATGCGTCCTGCAGTGACGCGACGGGTTCAGCCCTTCAGCGCTGCCGTCACGACGATTTCGATACGGTACTTCGGGTTGGCCAACGCGGCCTCTACCGTGGCGCGCGGCGGCGAGTTCTTGGATTCAGCGGCGACCCACTGATCCCATACCTTGTTCATCTCGCCAATTTCAGTGATGTCTTTCAGGAAGATCTGACACATCAGGATGCGCGTCTTGTCGCTGCCGTTGGCGGCCAGCACGCGGTCGATGATGGCGAGCACCTCTGCCGTCTGCTCGGCGATGCCGGCATCCAGCGTCATCTCAGGCACCTGACCGGCCACGTAGACGACGCCGTTATAGACGGCTGCATCGGAATAGCGATGTTCAACGTTGTAACGCTTCAGTTCAGTGCTCATGTTGCAAATCAAATGAGGTCAGAAACGGTCATTGACCGAGGAAGAACTTGCGGGCGATCGCCACCTGGTCCGGCTGGACGAAGGTCGGCGCGTGGCCTACGTCGGGAATCTCCACCGTATTCACGTGCTGGCCGTGCTGCATCATGGCTTCAACAGTCTCGCGCGTGAGCAGATCGGATTGTGCGCCGCGCACGATGAGCACCTCGCCGGGAATTGCCTCGAAGAGCTTCCACAGCGTGGCTTCGCCGGCAGCAATCAACTCAGGCGTGGCGCTCTTGAACGGTTCGGCCAGCCGCGGATCATAGTGCAGAATCCACTCACCGCCCTGTGGCTTGAGAATGGCGGTGTTCAGCTCGCGCCATTGCTCCGGCGTATGCGGCCCGAACGATGCGCTGATCGTCTTGAGATAGGCAAGCCCTTCGTCGAAAGTCTTGAACCGGACGTTCAGGCCCAGGTACGCGCCGATACGCGTCAAGGATGACTCGGTCACGCGCGGGCCCACATCGTTGAGCAGCAGCTTGCGGATCGGCGACTTCGGCAGACCCGCCAGGCTCATGCCGATCAGCCCGCCCATCGACGTGCCAAACCAGTCGACCGACTCCACGTTCAAGCGCGCCAGCAGCGTAACCATGTCGGCCACGTACTGCGGAATCACGTAACCCTTTGGATCGAGCAGCCAGTCTGAGCGGCCACGCCCGACCACATCGGGGCAGATCACGCGGTAATCATTGCACAGCGCCTGCGCCAGCACGTCGAAGTCGCGTCCTGTGCGCGAGAGGCCGTGCACGCACACCAACACGCGTGCGTTCTGCGGATCGCCCCACTCGTGATAGGCCATCCGATGCAGGCCGGATGGACTCAGGCACTGCACGAAAGCGAGACGCGGCGAAACAGGCATGAAGACTCCTACACGTAAACAGCGGGAGAAAGCGAAGCCTGATTGTACGCTGGCCCAGGCAGGATGCGGCGATGCAGCAGGCGACAGCAAGTCGCCAGAAACAAGAAAGCCCCGCAACTGCGGGGCTTTTTCCTCTGATGTGTCCGCGCGTTACTGCGCCACCCAGCCACCATCCATGTTCCACGCCACGCCACGCACTTGCGAAGCTGCGTCGCTGCACAGGAACACCGCCAGCGCGCCGAGCTGATCGGGCGTGACAAATTCACCGGAAGGCTGCTTTTCCATCAGCAGATCCTTCTTGGCTTCCAGCGCAGACAAGCCATCCTTCTCGGCGCGCGCATCGATCTGCTTCTGCACCAGCGGCGTCAGCACCCAGCCCGGGCAGATCGCGTTGGACGTCACGCCCGTCTGCGCCGTCTCCAGCGCCACCGACTTGGTAAAGCCGACGATGCCATGCTTGGCCGCCACATACGCCGACTTCTGCGCCGACGCCACCAGACCATGCGCTGAAGCGATGTTGATGATGCGGCCCCAGTTCTTGCGCTTCATGCCAGGCACGGCCAGTCGCGTGGTATGGAACGCCGAGGTCAGGTTGATGGCGATGATGGCGTCCCAGCGTTCGGTCGGGAAATCTTCCACGTTGGCCACGTACTGGATGCCGGCGTTGTTGACGAGGATATCCACACCGCCGAACTCCGCCTCGGCATAGGCGAACATATCCTCGATCTCGGCCGCCTTGCTCATGTCAGCGCCGTGGTAACCGATGCGGATGGCGTTCTTGCCCGCTGCCGCGATCTGGGCCTTGGGCGCTTCCACATCACCAAAGCCATTCATGATGATGTTTGCACCCTGCGCAGCCAGCGAGCAGGCAATGCCCAGACCGATCCCGCTGGTCGAGCCCGTAACGAGGGCGGTTTTTCCTTGCAGCATCATGGTCTCCGGGTTAGATCAGGGTGACGCCAGTCTTGGACTGGATCTCTTCGCGCGAGACGCCCGGCGCGGTTTCAACCAGTTTCAGGCCCTGCTCGGTCACATCCATCACGCCCAGGTCGGTAATGATGCGATCAACCACGCCCACGCCCGTCAGCGGCAGCGTGCACTTGGGCAAGAGTTTCAGATCTTCAGTGCCGTCCTTCTTCTTGGCGGTGTGTTCCATCAGCACGATCACGCGCTTGACGCCTGCCACCAGATCCATCGCGCCGCCCATGCCCTTGACCATCTTGCCGGGGATCATCCAGTTGGCCAGGTCCCCCGTCTCGCTCACCTGCATCGCGCCGAGAATCGACAGGTTGATCTTGCCGCCGCGGATCATCGCGAAGCTCTGGTCGCTGCCGAAGATGGCGCTGCCCGGCAACGTGGTCACGGTTTGCTTGCCGGCGTTGATGAGGTCGGCATCCACTTCGTCTTCCGTGGGGAACGGGCCGATGCCGAGCATGCCGTTTTCGCTCTGCAGCCAGACTTCCTTGTCGCCGGTGTGGTTGGCAACCAGCGTCGGAATGCCGATACCGAGGTTGACGTAGAAACCGTCTTGCAATTCCTGGGCAGCACGCGCCGCCATTTGGTCTTGAGTCCAGGCCATGTCGGTCTCCTTAGTTGGCTGCTCGGATGGTGCGCTTTTCAATGCGCTTCTCGGGCGTGGCATTGAGCACGATGCGCTGCACGTAGATGCCGGGCAGATGGATATCGTCCGGTGCAAGCTCGCCCACTTCAACGATCTCTTCGACCTCGACGATGCAGATCTTGCCAGCGGTTGCCGCAGCGGGGTTGAAGTTGCGCGCAGTCAGGTTGAAACGCAGGTTGCCGGACTTGTCCGCCACCTGTGCCTTGACCAGCGACACATCGGGCACCAGCGAGCGTTCCATGACGTACGTTTCGCCGTCGAACTCACGCAGCTCCTTGCCCTCGGCCACCATGGTGCCGACGCCGGTCTTGGTGAAGAACGCCGGGATGCCGGCACCGCCGGCGCGCAGCTTCTCTGCAAGCGTGCCCTGCGGGGTGAACTCCAGCTCAAGTTCGCCGGCCAGGTACTGGCGCTCGAACTCCTTGTTCTCGCCCACGTAGGACGAAATCATCTTCTTGATCTGGCGGGTTTCCAGCAGCAGGCCCAGGCCAAAACCATCGACCCCAGCGTTATTGGAAATGCAGGTGAGGTTCTTGACGCCCGAATCGCGCAGCGCAGCAATCAGCGCTTCCGGAATGCCGCACAGGCCGAAGCCGCCCACGGCGATGGTCTGGCCGTCTTTGACGACGCCCGCGAGCGCCTCGCTGGCGCTGGCGAAGATTTTGTTCATGCGTGCTCCTTCCTTGGTGGTCCAACGAATCCGGCAGGGTTTTGACCGATCGCACAGTTGGGGTTTGTGCGATGCAGCGCCGGAAAATTGTAACGGTACAATTTGGCGAGAATACGCAAGCGTCACGCAACGCAGCAATACGTACGACTACATAAGGCCCTAACCTGATCCCCACCGCCATGCCCGCACTCGATTATCAGACCGCGTTCCAGCTCGCCCCGGTCGGCATGGTGATGTCACGCGAGCGCGTGATGCTCGACGTCAACGACGAAGCCGCGCGCATCTTCGGCCACGCGCGCGCCACGATGATCGGGCAATCGTTTGAGTTGCTCTATCCGACACACGATGAGTATGAACGCACCGGCGCACGCATCATTCCCGTCATGAACGCGCGCGGCAGCTACTCGGACGAGCGCATCATGAAACGTGCCAACGGCGAGCTGTTCTGGTGCCACGTCACGGGCCGTGCGCTCGATCGCACCAAGCCGCTGGGCGAAGGCATCTGGACGTTCGAGGATCTGTCGGCGCACCGGCCGGTCACGGCGGCACTCACGCCGCGCGAGCGCGACATCGCCGCACAGCTGGTTGAAGGCAAGACCAGCAAGCAGATCGGCAAGCAACTGGAGATCAGCCCGCGCACAGTGGAAATTTACCGTGCACGGCTGATGAAGAAGTACGCAGCCAACACCTCGCTGGAGTTGGTGCAAAGGCTGATGGGGCACTGAGCCCCAGCGGGTTACACCATCCCGTCGTCAGCGTTGATGACAGCGCCGTTGATGAAGTCCGATTGATCCGACGCGAGCAACAGGACCAGCCCGTCCAGGTCTTCCGGCTTGCCCACGCGCTTGCGCGGCAGCATCTGCACGAGCTTCTGGCCGGCCTCGGTTTCCCAGTGGTGGTGATTGATCTCGGTGTCGATATAGCCTGGGCAAATGGCGTTCGTGTTGATACCCAGGCGCCCCCACTCCAGCGCCATGGCTTTGGTCATATGCACCACGGCAGCCTTGCTCATGCAGTAGACGCCGATCTGCGACAGCACCTTCAGCCCCGCCACCGACGCAATGTTGATGATGCGCGACTGCGGCAGCGGCGAGCCGTTCTTCTCGGCCCCCTTGGCCCGCGCGATCATGCGCTTGGCGGTTTCCTGTGCCACGAAGAAGGCGCCGCGCGTGTTGGTGTCGAAGACGAAATCGAAATCGTCCGGCGTCACATCCACCATGCGCTGCGTGGTCGAAACGCCTGAATTGTTGACAAGAATATCGATGGTGCCGGCTTCGGTCTCAGCGTGGGCGATGGCGGCACGGATACTGTCTGGGTCCGTGACGTCCAGACGCACGACGTGGGCGCTGCCCCCCTTCGATTCGATGTCGGCGCGCAACTCCTTCAGGCGCTCGACGCGGCGCGAGGCCAGCACCACCTTGGCGCCGGCCGCTGCCAGCGTGTGCGCGAAGCGCGCGCCCAGGCCACTGGATGCGCCTGTAATCAGCGCAACCTTGCCTTCCAGATTGATCGACAGACCCATGATGCGTGATCCCCGCGTGTTGATTTGGCGTTGAATTTGGCATGCGCGGAGCCGGTTACAAGCGGCTCCAGCATATGAAGTCGGCGCAGCTTAGCAAAAAATCGAACGATCGTTCAGAAATTTCGCTTGCCGCATACGGGCGCGTCCCCGACAATGCGGGAAATTCTAATGCAGCAATCCGCCATACCAATAAGCAAACGCCCTACAAGCGAAGAGACATCTATGAACCAGCAGCAGCTCCTCGAACAGTACGGTCCCCGAGAGTCCATGGAGTACGACGTCGTGATCGTCGGCGGTGGCCCTGCCGGCCTGGCGACCGCGATCCGGATCAAGCAACGTGCCGCCGAAACCGGCAAGGATGTGTCGGTCGTTGTGCTGGAAAAGGGCTCGGAGCCCGGCGCGCACATTCTCTCGGGCGCGGTCATGGACCCGCGGGCAATCACAGAACTGCTGCCGAACTGGAAGGCTGACGGCGCACCGCTCAGCCAGCCCGTGACTGGCGACGACGTCCTCTTCCTAAGCGAAACTGGCACCAAGCGCACGCCTGACTGGCTCGTGCCGCGCAACTTCCACAACCACGGCTGCTACGTCATCTCGCTGTCGAACGTGGTCAAGTGGATGGCCACGCAGGCCGAAGCGCTGGGCGTGGAGATCTTCCCAGGTTTTGCGGCAGCGGAAGTGCTGTACGACGACAAGGGTGCCGTGCGCGGTGTCGCCACGGGCAACATGGGCATCGGCAAGGATGGAGAGCCGACTGAGAACTTCCAGCTCGGCATGGAGCTGCTCGGCAAGTACACGATCTTCGCTGAAGGCGCGCGCGGTCACCTGGGCCGCCAATTGCTCGACAAGTACAAGCTGAACGCCGGCAAGGACCCGCAGACCTTCGCCATCGGCATCAAGGAACTGTGGGAGATCGACCCTGCCAAGGCCAAGCCCGGTCTGGTGGTGCACACCGCAGGCTGGCCGATGGAAGACGACACCTTCGGCGGCGGCTTCCTGTATCACCTGGAAGACAACAAGGTCACGCTCGGCTTCGTCATCGGCCTGGACTACAAGAACCCGTGGATGAGCCCGTTCGAAGAAATGCAACGCTGGAAGGCCCATCCGGCCATCCGCGCGCATATCGAAGGCGGCAAGCGCATCGGCTACGGCGCCCGCGCCATCAACAACGGCACGCCGCAGGCGCTGCCCAAGACCGTGTTCCCGGGTGGCGCGCTGGTTGGCTGCGACGCCGGCTACCTGAACGCCGCACGCATCAAGGGCAGCCACGCTGCCATCAAGAGCGGCATGATGTGCGGCGAAGCCGTGTTCGACGCCGTGACGGCTGGCCGCTCCGCAGATGAGCTGTCCGCCTACCCGGCCGCCTTCGAGCAGAGCTGGTTGAAGGAAGAGCTGGACCAGTCGCGCAACTTCAAGCTGTGGTTCAAGAAGAGTCCGACGCTGGGCAAGATCATGACCGGCATCGAGCAGTGGCTGCTGCCCAAGATTGGCGTCAGCAACCCGCCCTGGACGCTGCACGGCACGAAGTCGGACAACCAATCGCTCAAGCCTGCCGCCGAGTGCGTGAAGATCGAGTATCCGAAGCCGGACGGCAAGCTGACGTTCGACCGTCTCTCGTCGGTGTTCATCTCGAACACCAACCACGAAGAGAACCAGCCCGCTCACCTGACGCTGAAGGACCCAACCGTTCCGACGCGCATCAACCTGGCGCAGTTTGCTGGCCCCGAGCAACGCTATTGCCCGGCCGGTGTGTACGAGTTCGTGAAGAACGACGAAGGTACCGAGCGCCTGCAGATCAACGCGCAGAACTGCGTGCACTGCAAGACCTGCGACATCAAGGACCCGACGCAGAATATCGTGTGGGTCACGCCAGAGGGTGGCGGTGGTCCGAACTACGTCGGCATGTAAGCGCCGAATGACCAACAAAAAAGCGCGTTCGATGACGCGCTTTTTTGTTGCCTGGGCGAATCGTCTTACGACGCTTTCGCCGGAATGGCCGGCGTCTCCACCGACACATCGCCGCATTGCGCGCGATGGCGCAGCGCGTGGTCGATCAGCACCAGCGCCAGCAGCGCCTCGGCGATCGGCGTGGCACGAATGCCGACGCACGGATCATGGCGACCGAACGTTTCCACCATCGCCGGATCGCCCCCCTTGTCGATCGAGCGGCGCGGCGTGCGGATGCTCGACGTCGGCTTGATCGCCAGCGACACCGAGATGTCCTGCCCAGTCGAAATGCCGCCCAGGATGCCGCCCGCGTTGTTGCCGACAAAACCTCCCGGCGTCAGCTCATCGCCGTGCTCGGAGCCGCGCTGCGCCACGGCATGAAAACCGGCACCGATCTCCACGCCCTTCACCGCATTCAGGCCCATCATGGCGTGAGCGATGTCAGCGTCCAGGCGATCGAACAGCGGCTCGCCCCAGCCGACCGGCACGCCGGTCGCCACCACTTCAATGCGCGCACCGACGGAGTCACCGTCCTTGCGCAGTGCATCCATATAGGTTTCGAGCTCGGGCACGATCTCGGCATTCGGCGCGAAGAACGGGTTGTTCGGCACCTCGTTCCAGTCCATGAACGGAATCTGGATATCGCCCAGTTGCGACATGAAGCCATGGATCTCAACGCCGAACTTCTCGCGCAGCCACTTTTTGGCGACCGCCCCGGCAGCGACCGTGGGCGCCGTCAACCGTGCCGACGAGCGTCCGCCACCACGCGGGTCGCGAACGCCGTACTTGTGCCAGTAGGTGTAGTCGGCGTGGCCAGGACGGAAGGTCTCGGCGATGTTGCTGTAGTCCTTGCTGCGCTGGTCAGTGTTGCGGATCAGCAGACAGATGGGCGTGCCGGTGGTCTTGCCCTCATACACACCGGAAAGAATCTCGACGACGTCGTCTTCCTTGCGCTGCGTGACGTGGCGCGAGGTGCCGGGCTTACGGCGATCCAGATCAGGCTGGATGTCTTCAGCCGAGAGCGTCATGCCCGGCGGGCAGCCGTCGATGACAGCGCCGATGGCCGGGCCATGCGACTCGCCGAAGGTGGTGACGGAAAACAGCAGGCCCAGGGTATTGCCAGACATGATCGTGCTCGGGAAAGCGCCGCCACGCAGGCGGCGCGAAACATCGGGAAACCGCTATTGTAAGCCGATCGATCAGCCGCCAATACCCAGCAGCTCAACCTCGAAGTTCAGCGTGGAATTGGGCGGAATCGTGCCGGGCACGCCGCGATCACCATAGGCGGTGGCGGCCGGGCACGTCAGCTTGGCTTTGCCGCCCACCTGCATCTTCTGCACGCCTTCCGTCCAGCACGGAATCACGCGGTTCAACGGGAACGAGATCGGCTGGCCGCGCTTGTAGGAGCTGTCGAACTCGGTACCGTTGGTGAGCGTGCCGCGATAGTGCACCTTGACCGTATCGCTGGCCTTGGGCGACGGGCCCGTGCCCTTGGTCAGGGTCTGGACGACCACACCGGAGGGCAGGGTTTCACTCGACGCTGGCGATGCAGCCTGCGCGGTAACAGCAGCCAGGACAAGCGACGAAGCGCACAGCAGCAGAGAAGCGAGTTTCATGGCAGATAACGGGAGAGTTTGGGGTAGAAAGAAATGAGGCCGGTCGCGGGCCAACCGGCAGTGTATCGAATTCCGATGCGGCGCCAATCACTAGAGCCGCTCGCCGCGCAATGCCAGCACAGCCGCCTGCAACCCTTCCGGCGACACCGCCTGCGCCGGCACCGGCGTACCGATGCACAGCTCCAGCTTGTTGAGAATGCCGCGCCGGAATGGCCGCGTCATCGCTGCGCCGCCGTGGCGTGAGAAGAAGCTGCCCCACAGGCCACGCAGCGCCATCGGCGCCACCGGCACGGGCGTGCGTTCAACAATGCGACGCACGCCTTCCTTGAAGGGGTTCATCTCGCCCGTGGCCGTGATCTTGCCCTCAGGGAAGACGCAGACCACCTCGCCCTCGGCCAGCGCTTCTGCAATGGTGTCGTAAGCGCGCTTGAGCATCTCGGGGTCCTCATGCATCGGCGCAATCGGAATCGCCTTGACCGTGCGGAAGAACCACGACAGCAACGGCACCTTAAAGATGCGGTGATCCATCACAAAGCGGACCGGCCGGCGCACGAAGGCGCCCACCACCACAGCATCAACAAAGCTCACGTGGTTGCAGACCAGCAGGCACGGGCCCTCGTCGGGAATGCGCTCGGCGCCCTCCACCTTCACGCGGTAGACGGTATGGATCAGCAGCCACATCACGAAGCGGATCAGGAATTCCGGCACCAGCGTGTAAATGTAGATGGCCACCACGGCATTGAGGATGCCCGTGACCAGGAACAACTGCGGGATCGTAAAGCCGGCGCGCGTGAGCGCCATCGCCAGCACGGCCGAGGCGATCATGAACAGCGCGTTAAGGATGTTGTTGGCCGCGATGATGCGGGCACGGTGCGTCGGCTCACAGCGGCTCTGGATCAGCGCATATAGCGGCACACTGTAGAAACCGCCGAACATCGCCAGCAGGAACAGATCCGCCAGCACGCGCCAATGACGATGGTTCTGCAGGAAGCCCGAAATGCCCGTCAGCACATCGTGCGCGACCAGCGCCTCGGCGTGCGAGGCGAAGTACAGGTCCACCGCAAACACAGTCATGCCGATCGAGCCGAACGGCACAAGGCCGATCTCCACCGTGCGGCCTGAGAGCTTCTCACACAGCATCGAGCCCAACCCGATGCCCACCGAGAACACCGCCAGCAGCAGCGTCACCACGTTCTGGTCACCACCGAGCACGTTGCGTGCAAAGGCAAAGAACGACGTCAGGAAGGTCGCCCCCACAAACCACAGCCACGAAATACCCATCAGGCTCAGGAACACAGCGCGCTGATTGCTGGCCAGCTTCAGATTGCGCCACGTCTCGGAAACCGGATTCCAGTTGATGCGCAGATCCGGCTGCGACGCCGGAGAGACCGGCACACCGCGCGCCGTCAGCCAGCCCGATACGGCAATGATCAGGCAAGCGATGCCCGTAAGCGTGGGGCCAATGAGATCGCCATTGCGCGTGTAGTTGGCCAACTCCCCGCCGCCGATGGTGCCGATCAGGATGGCGACAAAGGTGCCCATTTCTACCAGCCCGTTGCCGCCCACCAGCTCGGACGACTGCAGGTGTTGAGGCAGATAGGCGTACTTGACGGGCCCAAACAGCGTCGAATGTACGCCCATCAGGAACGTGCACAGATACAGCAGTTCGACGTGACGCAGCGCAAAGCCTGCGCAGCCGATCGCCATGATGGCGATTTCCAGCGTCTTGACCAAGCGGATCAGCCGGGCCTTGTCCATGCGATCGGCAATCTGCCCGCTGGTGGCCGACAGCAATACGAAAGGCGCGATGAAGATGGCGGAGATCAGAAACGCCGCAGAGGCTGGATCCGTATTGCCAAACAGCGCCGCGTGGTACGTGACCAGAGAGGAGAACGCCACCTTGAATACGTTGTCGTTCATCGCACCCAGGAACTGGGTCCAGAAGAACGGTGCGAAACGACGCTGCTTCAACAGGGAAAACTGGCTCGATTGGCTCATCAGCAGGGGCGATCGTGGTTCGAATCGGATTCAACAAAAAACCCGCTCGCAACGGCGGGCGGGTTTTGGGTGTGCGGTAAAGACAGTGTACAGATCAGTCTTCGTTGGCTTTTTCTTCCGGCCAGTCACGAATGTACGCCTTGAGCATCTTGTTCTCGAAGTTCTGCTCTTCAAACACGGCCTTGGCGACGTCGTAGAACGAGATCACGCCCATCAACGTACGGCTGTTGAGCACGGGCAGGTAACGCACATGGTGCTCCAGCATGATGCGGCGCACTTCATTGACTTCGGTTTCTGGCGTGCACGTGACCGGATGATCGTCCATCACCTTACGGATGGTGGTGCCCTCGCCCACCGTGCCGTGGCCCTTGGCCAGGACCTTGATGATCTCGCGGAAGGTCAGCATGCCGACCAGTTCGCCGTACTCCATCACCACGAGCGAGCCGATGTCGTATTCCGCCATCGTCTGCACGGCCACCTGGAGCTTGGTTTCCGGGGCCACGGTATAGAGCGTGTTGCCCTTCACGTGAAGAATGTCGCTGACTTTCATATTGCGTCTCCCAGGGTATTGGGGTGCCAGTCTGCCGAGGGGCGACCGCGCGCGGGTTATGGTTATGGTTGTATTTCGATGCTAGCCCAAATCGGAGGGCGTCGACAAGCACATGCACAAAAAATGCGGCAGAAAAGCCCGGTCAAAAACCGCGCCCGCTCGGCGTTTGCCCGGGATGCACTGCAACAGGCAGCAGTGCTAGCATGCCGCGTCTCGACCCTCATTCGGTGCTTGAATCCATGTCCAAAGCCCGCTTCGATACGCTGGCCCTGCATGCCGGTGCCGCGCCCGACCCGGCCACAGGTGCGCGCGCTACGCCCATCCACCTCACCACATCCTTCGTGTTTCGCGACAGCGAACACGCCGCCTCATTGTTCAACATGGAGCGCGCGGGTCACGTCTATTCGCGCATCTCCAACCCGACCGTCGCCGTGTTCGAAGAACGCATGGCGGCGCTGGAAAACGGCGTCGGTGCCATCGCCACGGCCTCTGGCCAAGCGGCGCTGCACTTGGCCATTGTCACGCTGATGGGCGCCGGCTCGCATATCGTTGCCTCATCGGCGCTGTACGGCGGCTCGCACAACCTGCTGCACTACACGCTGCGCCGCTTCGGCATCGAAACGACCTTCGTCAAGCCTGGCGACATCGACGGCTGGCGCGCGGCCATCCGCCCGAACACGCGCCTGCTGTTTGGCGAGACGCTCGGCAACCCGGGGCTGGATGTGCTCGACATTCCGACCGTGGCGTCGATCGCGCATGACGCGGGCGTGCCGCTGTTGGTCGATTCGACCTTCACCACGCCGTGGCTGCTGCAACCGTTCGCGCACGGGGCAGACCTGGTCTACCACTCGGCGACCAAGTTCCTGGGCGGGCACGGCACCACCATTGGTGGTGTACTGATCGACGGCGGCACCTTCGACTATGTGGCAGCAGGCAAACACCCAGAGCTGACCGAGCCCTATGCGGGCTTCCACGACATGGTGTTTGCCGAGGAAAGCACCGTCGCCCCCTTCTTGTTGCGCGCACGCCGCGAGGGCCTGCGTGACTTTGGCGCGTGCATGAACCCAATGGCGGCATGGCAGTTGCTGCAAGGCATCGAAACGCTGCCGCTTCGCATGGCCCGCCACGTAGAGAACACCCGCCGCATCACCACTTTCCTGGCGAGCCATCCGATGGTGGCGTCGGTGGCCTACCCCGAACTGGAATCGCACCCCGACCACGCGTTGGCCAAGCGTTTGCTACCGCGTGGCGCCGGCGCCGTGTTCAGCTTCGACCTACGCGGTGATCGGCGTGCCGGCCAGCAATTCATTGAATCGCTCGGCTTGTTCTCGCACTTGGCCAATGTGGGCGATGCGCGTTCGCTGGTCATTCACCCGGCATCGACCACACACTTCCGCATGGATGCCGATGCGCTGGCTGCCGCCGGCATCAGCGAAGGCACGATCCGCCTGTCGATTGGCCTGGAGGACGCTGACGACCTCATCGACGATCTGAAACGCGGCCTGAAAGCCGCCGAGCGCGCCATGTCGGCCGCGCCTGGCAAAGCCGCACCGAACGCAACCGGAGCCCGCTGATGGAATGGACCGTACAAGGCGAACGCGCTTACGCCTACACCGGTGGCAAGCCGTTCAATCCGGCGCTGCCGTGCGTGGTGTTCGTGCATGGCGCGCAGAACGATCATTCGGTCTGGGGGCTGCAGACCCGCTGGTTCGCGCACCACGGCTTCAGCGTGCTGGCGGTTGATCTGCCCGCACATGGCCGCAGCAGCGGTGCGCCCCTGCAAACCGTGGAAGCCATGGCCGACTGGGTCATGGCGCTTGTCCAGGCCGCAGGTGTCACCCAGCCGGTGATGGTGGTCGGGCACAGCATGGGCTCGCTGATTGCACTGGAGTGCGCCTCGCGATACGCAGGTCGCGTGCGCCGCATTGCGCTAGTCGCCACCGCCTGGCCGATGAAGGTGTCTGACGCGTTGCTCGACGCGGCGCTCAACAATACGGCCAGCGCGATCGACATGGTGAACGTCTGGTCGCATTCCAGCCTGGCCGACAAACCGTCGGCGCCGGGGCCGGGTTTCTGGATGCATGGCGGCAGCCAACGCCTGATGGAACGCGTGGCGCGCGGCTCAGACGCGCCTGTCTTCCACACGGATTTTTCAGCCTGTAACGGCTATGCACGCGGCGCTGAGGCCATGGCAGCCGTGCAGTGCCCGTCACTCGTGATCGTTGGCGAGAAGGACCAGATGACGCCCGCCAAAGCAGGCCGTCAGGTAGCTGCCGGGTTGGCTGGCAGCCGCGTGGTGGCCCTGCCCTGCGGGCACGCGGTCATGGGAGAATGCCCAGATGGCACGCTCGATGCGCTGATTGCCTTTGCGCGCGAACGGGAACCGACCGCAGCCACCGCGTAACTGCGCCCCAGCAGGAATCAGGAGACGCACCATGGCCAGCACCGAAACCCACACATTCGGCAGCTTTGCCGAGTTCTATCCGTTCTATCTGGGCGAACACCAGGACCGCACCTGTCGGCGCCTCCATTTTGCGGGCTCAACCGTGGCCCTGGTATGCCTGATCCTGCTGATCTTCACGGGCAACCTGTGGTGGCTGCTTGGTGCGGCTGTTAGCGGTTATGCGTTTGCGTGGGTCGGGCACTTCGGCTTTGAGAAGAACCGGCCCGCCACCTTCCGTCACCCGATCTACAGCCTGATGGGCGACTGGGTGATGTACCGCGACATCTGGACCGGAAAGATTCCGTTTTGAGCGATCAAGCGCGGGCGGCGGCGGGCACCTTCGACACCGGTGCCGGTGCAGCGGCAGCCTGCGTGGCAGCCGCTACACCGCGCTCACCCGTGGCGAATACGCTCTCCAGTGTGTTGTCGAGCGCTGGATTGTGCAGTTGGGCTGCCAGCGCATGGGTATCGCCCAGATGCCGCGCGAGCGACGTGCGGGGCAGGCGGGGCAAGTTCAGCACCAGCTTTTCATAGAGCGGACGCAACGTAGTCGTATGGGCATCGCACAGCAGCGCCCAATGTGCCTCGCTGCGATCCTGCTGCAGCTTACCGACCAAGTGCAGCGCCTTGAGCTTGGCCAGCAGGTCAGCCAAGTACTCCGCCTCCAGTTGCAGACGCCGACCGATTTCAAGCTCGGCCACCGTGCGCGGCGCCTGTTCGCGTGCGCGGTACAACAGCAGCAGAACACCCAGCGCATCAAAGAACTCGCTGCCCGGAAAGGTACGCCGCTGCCAGTAGCCCTGACGGATGATCGGCAACGTCGATGCAATGGTCGCGCCCAGCAGGGTTACCAGCCAGCTCACGTAGATCCACGTCAGGAAAATCGGCAACGTGGCAAACGCGCCATAAACGGCGGTGTACGTGGGAATGTGCGCCACGTAGGAACCAAAGATGCGCTTCGCTACTTCGAACGCCACGGCGGCAATGAGCCCCGCCAGAAACGCGTCACGCCGCGCCACATAGGTGTTCGGCACAAAGACATACAGCATCGCAAACGCAATCGCCGACAGCAGGATCGGCACTACGCCCACGATCACGCCCAGGCCAAACGGCAGCTTGTGCACGTAGCCTGCCGAGATCGACACCATGTAAGAACTGACCGACAGACTCGCGCCGATCAGCACCGGACCAAACGTCACCAACGCCCAGAACACGAGCACACGCTGCGCCAGCGGCCGGCGTTGGCGCACGCGCCAGATGGCGTTGAGCGCATTCTCGACCGTCAGCATGGTCATGACCGACGTCACCACTAAGCCGATCAGGCCAGCAGCCGTCAGCCCCTTGGCGTTGGTGGAAAACTGGTTCAGATACGTGAGGATCGGCCGGCTGATATTGCCCGGCACGAGGTTGCTGAACATGTAGCCTTCGATGTCCGCACGAAAGCTCTTGAACATCGGAAACGCCGTGAACAGCGCAAACGCCACCGTCAGGATCGGCACCACCGAGAGCACCGTCGTGAACGTCAGACTGCCGGCCACCTGAGGCAGGCGATCTTCGCCCGCGCGGCGCAGCGCATAACGCGACAGCGCACGCAGCTTGGCGGCATTCCATTGACGAAGCGCACGGATATCAAAAAGCATGAAGAATGAGGCGGCGCAAGGCCAATGAGGGAGATTGGGGGGCGCAACTATAATACCGCGACGCTCTCAACGCTTTGTTATGAAAGATATCCTGGTCCTGTACTACAGCCGTCATGGCAGCACCCGCGCGTTGGCCGAGGCCATCGCGCAAGGCATTGAAAGCGTGGATGGCGCCCAGGCGCGCGTGCGCACCGTCCCCGCCGTCTCCACTGTGTGCGAAGCTACCCAGCCGGACGTGCCCGATGGCGGCCCGCCCTACGTGGAAGTGCGTGACCTGGAAGAATGCGTCGGGTTGGCACTGGGCTCGCCCACGCGCTTCGGCAACATGGCTGCCCCGCTCAAGTACTTTCTGGATGGCACGACGCCGCAATGGCTGGCGGGTGCGCTGGCTGGCAAGCCTGCCTGCGTATTCACCTCCACGGGCAGCATGCATGGCGGGCAGGAAACCACCCTGCTCTCTATGATGCTGCCGCTACTGCACCATGGCATGGTCGTGCTCGGCCTGCCCTATCAACAGAGTGAACTGCTTTCCACCGATGCCGGCGGCACGCCTTATGGGCCATCGCATGTCGCGCATCGTGGTGACACCGCGCCGCTGACCGCCCACGAGCGCACGCTCGCCACCGCGATGGGCCGCCGGCTTGCCCAGACCGCCCTGAAGCTCGCAGCATGACGCTCGCCGATCAACCCGTCGTGGAATCCCGCGCGCTGCATCTGCTGAGCGTCAGCAGCCTGATCGCACTGATCGTGCTGTGCGCCGCGTGGGAACTGTGGCTTGCGCCGGTGCGCCCGGGCGGCTCGTGGCTCGCGCTCAAGGCGCTGCTGCTGGCGTGGCCGCTGCCTGGCGTGCTGCGCAAGAACCGCTACACGATGCAGTGGGCGTCGATGTTCATCCTCCTGTTCTTTACCGAAGGCATCGTGCGTGCAACATCCGATGCCGGCCTATCGCGATCGCTTGCATGGGTGGAGGTTGTGCTCAGTGTGACGTTCTTCTTCGCGACGATTTTCTATCTGCGTCCGTTCAAACGTGCGGCCAAAGCACACGCCAAACAGAGCACCTGACCTGCCATGACCCACGATGCGTTCCTGCGAGCCTGCGTTGACACCATCGGCGCCACGCACGTACTGACAACGCCGGAAGACCAGGCGCCGTATCTGACCGATTGGCGCAAGCGTTTCACTGGCCGCGCCCGTGCTGTATTGCGCCCAGCCGATGCTTCGCAGGTCGCTGCGCTGGTGCGGCTGTGTGTTGAGCATGCGGTGCCGATGGTCCCGCAGGGCGGCAACACCGGCCTGTGCGGCGGCGCCACGCCGGATATGGAAGGCAACGCGGTCGTCATCTCGGTGCGCCGCATGCAGCAGGTGCGCGCAGTCGACCCGATCAACAACACCATCACCGTGGATGCCGGCTGCATTCTTGCCAACGTGCAGGAGGCTGCAGCCGCGGCCGATCGGCTGTTCCCGCTGAGCCTGGCCGCCGAGGGCAGTTGCACCATCGGCGGCAATCTAGCGACCAACGCGGGCGGCACAGCCGTCCTGCGCTATGGCAATGCGCGCGAGTTGTGCCTGGGTGTAGAAGCCGTACTGCCCAACGGCGAGCTGTGGAACGGCCTGCGCGGCCTGCGCAAGGACAACACTGGCTATGACCTGCGCGATCTGTTGATCGGTGCAGAAGGCACGCTCGGCATCATCACCGGGGCGACGCTGAAGCTGTTTCCGCAGCCGCGCGCCAAGGTGACGGCGCTGGCGGCACTGCAATCACCGCGTCAGGCGCTGGCATTCCTGTCGCTCGCGCAAGGCCACGCAGGTACGCTGCTGACGGGCTTCGAGCTGATGTCAGCGTTCTGCCTCGAGCTGGTGCGCAAGCACTATCCGCAGTTGCGTGTGCCGTTTGCGCAGACGTATCCGCAATACGTCCTGCTGGAACTGTCCGACTTGGAGAGCGAAGAACACGCCCGTGCGCTGTTCGAGGCGCTGATGGAAGACGCTCTGGCGCGCGGCGTGATCGACGATGCGGCGGTGGCGGAATCGGTAGCGCAATCGCGCGACTTCTGGAACCTGCGCGAGCACATCCCGCTGGCGCAGGCCGACGAAGGCAAGAACATCAAGCACGACATTGGCGTGCCGATCTCGCGCATCGCAGACTTCATCGACGTGACCGACCGCGCGCTGGCCTGCGCCTACCCCGATATCCGCATGGTGACCTTCGGCCACCTCGGCGACGGCAACCTGCACTACAACGTGTCACCGCCCGAAGGGCATGAACATGAGGCCTTCCTGGCACATCAGGACGGCATCAACCGCATCGTGCATGACAGCGTGCATGCGCATGGCGGCTCTATCTCTGCCGAGCACGGTATCGGCCAGCTCAAGCGCGAGGACAACGCGCGCTACAAGAGCGCGGTCGAGCTGGCAGCCATGCGCGCGATCAAGCAGGCACTGGACCCGCGCGGCCTGATGAATCCGGGGAAGGTGTTGTAAGCCGTGTCGGCTTCAGCCGAGCAGCTTGAACATGTAGTTCGCTACCGCAAAGAGAATCGTCGCTGCCAGCAGCCACAGCAGCAGGCGCGGCACGCCAGTGGGTGGCAGACGGTGACCCGCAGCATTGGAACGGTCACCAATACGCCCACTCTGGGCGTTGCGGACATACGTGGATCGTGACGCCCCTGCCGGGCGTCTTGCATGACGTGTACTCATTTTTCGTTTCCTCCCTGCCCCATAGCTGACGCCTCGCCTGGCACCCTGTTGCCGGCGAAACACAGCAGCTTCCCAAGGCTGCCCAAACAAGACTCCCATTTCCCGTCTGGTCGGAACCGAAAAAGGCATCCGTCACGCCCATTGGCGTGCGTAGGCACAGCGTTCCACGTCGTTGCGCGGAATTTCGAGTGAATCGTTACTTGTTATGGCACTACCCGACGCCACGAAATGTATCAAAGAATCCCCCGAATGGGGGGTACCTATTTTAGGTATCACCATTTGGATGATGCGTGGGTACGACGCTTGCGGATCGGGTTGGGGCAAAACCGGATTCATCCAACCGTCACGGAGCCATCCATGCTTTCCGCCTTGCCCGAATTGCGCTTGCGTGCGCACATCACGCCGCCGACACCGCACGAGCCCCCGCCGCGCCCGCCACCCGAGATGCCGCCCCCGGATGAGCCGTCTCACGACCCGGTCCACGATCCGGAACCCCTGACGCCACCGATCGAACTACCGCCCGGTGACGTGCCGCCGGAAATCCCGCCCCAGCGCTAGGGCGCCGCGGTTTTCCGTATCAGCCATCTGTTAGAATCGCGGCCTCCCAGGCATCCGGAGGCCGTTCGTCGCTAACCTGCCTGGGCAGCACACGCATCTGCCCATAGCTCAGTTGGATAGAGCATCGGCCTTCTAAGCCGACGGTCGGGGGTTCGAATCCCTCTGGGCAGGCCAAAAATCCTTATGGATCAATGGCTTAGAGAATCACCACATCGGAGTGGTTTCTGAAAACTGCGCTCGCAGTGTGCCATAGGTGCACCAAGGAAACTACCCGCAAACCGCCGCCCCAGGCTGCTTTACAGCCTTCCCGGACAACTCACTGCACCACAAACATCGGCAACCGTCGAAGCGGGAAGAACACCGATGACATAATCGGTCCCGTGCCCGCAATGGGCGCGACCTGAGGAACGGCACGTAAGCGCCCAGTACCACCAACCCACATACAGAGGATGGCGGTATGGGCACGATCTCCGAGCGCACCGACAACAAAGGCGCGGCTACGTTCCAGGCGAAGATTCGCCGCAAGGGTTTCCCTGCCCTATCTCAAACATTTCCGACCCGTGAAGAAGCGGAGCGCTGGGTGCTTGGCGCCGAGGCCGCGTTGAGAATCCGCTCATCTGCCGCTGCTACCAAACAAGCAAAGTGGCGGGCGCAACTTACGGCAGAGCTTCATGCCCGGCCTCGTATCGTGGCTGACCTGCTGGACCGCTATCTGGTCGATGAAACACCACAGAAGAAAGGGGCGGCCGTTGAGACGTACCGCATTCGCGCCATGCTGGACTCACCTCTCGCGCTGGTCCATCTGACAAACCTAACTCAACGCGATCTGCGCGATTGGCGGGACCAGCGTCTCACACAAGTCTCTGCCAGCACGATCAACCGCGAGCTAACCCTTCTGAACGTGGTGCTCAAACTAGCGCGCAGGGAGTGGGATGTAGTTCTCTCTGACAGCGTGTTCAATGGAGTACGCCGCCCGCAGAACCCTCCCGCGCGTGACCGTCGCATGTCTGCCCAAGAGCAGGTGGCTTTGTTCGAGGCGTGCGCAGATACCCGTGGTGGATACCTCCGCGCGATTGTCGAGCTGGCCCTGGAGACGGGTATGCGCCAGTCCGAACTGGTGGCCCTGGAGTGGGACCGTGTGAACTTGCCCCGGCGCACCATCCGGCTGATGGAGGGCGCGACCAAGAACGGCCACGGGCGTGGTGTCCCATTGTCCCGCCGAGCTGTCGAAGTCCTGGAGAGCATCGCTCCCGAGGACGAGCGCCAAGGCCGGGTGTTCCCGGACCTGACCACCGAGGCGGTCAAGCGGGCGTTCATCCGCACGTGTAAGCGTGCTGGGATTGAGAACTTCCACTTCCATGACCTGCGACATGAAGCCACCAGTCGCCTGTTCGAGAAGGGTCTATCACAGATGGAGGTGGCTTCCATCACCGGACACAAAGACATCAGGATGCTCCAGCGCTACACGCACCTGCAAGTCAGGGATTTGGCGGCGAAGCTGGACTAGCGGGCGCCGTGGCCCCAGGCAGCAATAGATCAGACGCGAGGGCCGTCTTCTCAAAGAGGCGTCTAATCACTGCTGCCAATCGAGGAGAGGCAGCATCGCCGGCGATGATTCTACAGGCTTCCATAAAGCGCTCAGTGGCCGTCCCAAAGTGCTGGTCGTACTGCTGCCGTTGAAGCCTCATTTCCATCATTCTACGCATAAATCTGCTCAATTTATCGAGATCCATTTGCCGAATAGCCGCCTCGAAATCGTTGGCAGTAGCACGCTTCATGGCGACTTCCTGCATGGTTCCCCACCCACTGTTCTCGATGATGTGCATACACGCGTCTAAAACAGTGATCTGAGCCTGAGCGTTGGCATTAATCGCGGTGAATTCAGCCTGTATTGCGGGATGCAGCGGACGGTTGAGCGGGTTGTTGTCATTCACTGCCTCGTGCTTCTCAGCCCTAAATGCAGTGATCCAACCATCGACGATCGCTTGGCCGATTGCAGCACCGCCCGGAAGTTTCGCCAGCGCTTCGTCCAGTTCAGTGACGACGAATGGGTCCAGCATTCCTGCGATCTTGGGTAGCGCAGCGGCCTCGGAGACCAACTGGGTATCGCTGGCGCGATGATCCCAGTAGACCTTAGTCACGAACTGACTAACCGTTTCGCGCGCCTCCCAGCGCTCCTTGTTGGCGATGTAGCCGTCTATGATCGTGGCGACGCGGCTAGGGTCAAACAACCCCGACTCCAAGAACTCGACCAACACCACCTCGAAATCGTCACAACCGCGAATGCCCAGTTCTCCCAAAAGCAAATTCCACCGGTCCCTGCGCTTTTCATCCGCAGAGGGTTCTGCACTCCTATCTCTCCCATAGTTCGACCAATCTGTTGCCCCTGCATTCAGCGCGAACTGGAAGTCTGGACCATCCTCCAACCCTCTGTAATGGATTGCAGAGAACAAGACTATCGATGGAACAACTCGCGCAACTATCGCCTCTTCCAACAGACGCTTGCCCAGGATGCGATTGGCCGCTTTTATGACCTTTCCGATGATGCGAATGTTGGTCAATTCGCATGAGATGGACGCCCGCTCAAGAGCATCCGCGTACGGCGACGGTGTCAACTGAGTCGCGATGGTGAACGCCTCTTCAGGCGTCGTGACCAGCTTTAGCTCCTCATCGATGACCTTCTCACGAAAAGCGCTCCATAGCTCCTGATTGGCGAGCTGATCGTCATTGAGAACCAGGACGAAGCGAGAGCCATACTGATTCGAGTACTCGTCGATGAACCCAAGCACCTCGTCGATGCCGAGCTTGTCGTGCTTGCGTTCGATGTCGTCAAGGACGATGACGGAGTTCCGCAATACCGCAGGAGCCATCAAGAGCAGATTCAAGTCGTTGAGTGCGGCCAGCGCCTTGTAGTGCTCTGACGCAGCTTTCACGCCAACCCGGAAAATTTGCTTCAAGGAATCGAAAGCTCCGCCGTGCGACGCTACGGCAGGGATAGCCGACTCGATGAGCTTCCTCTTTACTTGGTCAATGCTGGACTGCCCAAACAGCGACACGTATAGCGCCTTCTTGACCTTCTCATCGCCCGACTCGTCCTTGACCTCATTCCAGAGATGGGTCTTTCCAGTACCCCATTTCCCGGACAACGCGATAACCCGGTTGTCTGCTTCACCGAGCAATCGAACCAAATGCTCCTTTGTTGCTTTCAACGACATCCCATCCCCCCCCTTTAAGCCGCCCGCCGCTCTGAACCGGGACAGCGCTGCATGTAACCTGCATTTTCGTCCAAACCTCGGCACACGGCGAGCCTCCGAAGAGGCCCCGGCACACTACGCTTTGGTAGTTACAGCCCGTGGTCCCGCATAGCCTGTTTCCTGCGGGCCTCGAAACCTTGTGGGTCTAGGGTCGGAGTACGAGCCGGCTTGCCGTAGTCCGGGTGGAGCTGTCTGCGTAGTTCCTCTGCCGAGACACTGAGCTTGTTGATGTACCAAGCCAGCCCACTCCTATCGTTCTCGTCTTGACCAGCTCCGATAGTCAGTGAGGCCGGTCCGCCCATACGGACCTTGGCGTCGTTATCCTTCGGCCAGACGAACAGCATGAGTCGCCCGTCACCGAGTTGCGCACCCGAACGAATCTCCCAATCGTCAGGCTTGAAGTTCGGCATGTCGCCGCCCTTGACCTTGACGATGGCAATCATCCGGTCATGGATCAGCTCCTTCATCGAGTCCTGGTAGATCGACGTGGACTGACCGGCTGCCGCCTTGGAGTGCAGCACACGGGCTACCGCAGAATTCAGAGACACGTCGCCCTGTACGGTGTTGTTGGCCTGAATGACGGCTCCGGGCACCAGATCAGCTCCGGCCAGTCGCTTGCTCAAGACGATGCGAGCCGCTTGCTCCATCGGCAGGTTGTACGCCCGAGCGTAGTGCGCAGCCTCGTTGGCGTACTCATCGCCTAGGTTCTTCTTCACCTCTGGCGACAAATCCCATCCCTTCATCAAGCCGGGACCTGAAAAGATGCGGCGGAATAGGCTCGGGTCAGCCTTGGTAATGGCGTCCTGCATAGCAAGCCGGTCTTCCTCTGTCGCCTGCTTGTACTGCGTATGTGCGATGACTTGTCGCTGCGCATTCAACGCTTGCACGTCGTTGGTATCCACGCCGCTGTTGATGAGCTGAATGACCTTGCCAGCGTTGTTTGCGCCAACGTAGTCGGCCACGGCCTGCGGCCCGTTCAGGGTCTTGTACAGACCCTTCGCGTAGTTGAGGGCGGTGATCTGCTGATCGGTGAGCGGGCCGTTGCCGCTGGTCAGTGCGGGCACCTGTACCTGCATCAGCTCTTGCAGTTTGGAGCTGCGTAGCTTCTCGTCGTGTGACACCTGGGCCGCTCGGTCGAAGTACCGCTGGATCATGGCCGGGTCATTCGAGCCAACCGCCGCGTCGAACTCGGCGTTCATCGCGTCATTCGTTGCTTTCGAGTCCAGCTCAAGACCCTTGATGCTGGAGGCGTTGCCCGTCATGAAAGCCTGCCGCGCGAGGTCCCCGGACAGCCGGAAGTTGTCCTCTTTCTTCGCCAGGGCGAGGTTCTGCGTCTGCGCGTGCATCTGGCCGGTCATCCACTCCTTGAGCATCTGCGCGCGCTTGGTGTTATTGACAAGCGGTTCGTCGCTGCCCGTCTCCTTGCGGTGGCGAAAGTTGTACTCGTCGATTACTGTGTTCAGCTCCTCGAACCGAGTGATACCGCTGGCCCCGTGGGAAAGGTTGAACTCAAGCGCCCCAAGGTCATTCGTGATGTTGGTGATCGCCGGGTTGTTTCGAGCGTCCTTCATCACGTACTGTGGGACGGTTGCCTCTAGGGCTTCACGTGCGTCGCCGTCAATCTCATTCCACAGCGGCGATGCTTTGATGGCGTTGTAGTAGTCGAAGTACCCCGCGCTCAGCGCGCCCTTGAGGGAGCGCACCATGCCCTTGTTCCAGGACTGCTTCGGCTGACCTGCAGCGGGCATCGCAGCGGCAACGGCGTCTTGGTAGGCGACGGTGCGGTCCTCGTCGGACCAGCCCGCCGTGTTCGCTTTACGCTTGCCCGCCAGAGCGCCCGCTTGCGAGACATTCATGTTGACTTGCTTCTCCAACATGTCGCCTTGCTGCCACGCGATGTGCTCGCGCATGTGGGTCTTCATCAGTGGCCCCCACTGCTCGGCCAGCTTGGCTTGCACAGTGGCATCCACCAGCGGGTCGCCAGTGGACTTGATACCAGCCGCCTGCGAGACGAGGTATGACCGGAAGGCGTCAGGAGACTGCTGCTTCATTTCCTGCATGTCTTCCAACGTCTGCGTCTCAGCCTGCGTCAGTGCGGTGGTAGCCGCCATAGCCTGCGCACCGCGCACGGTGGCAGACGGGCCGAAGATTTTGGTGAACCACGGCTGGTCGCTCTCAATCTGCTGGAGCGACTGGCCCTGGGCCACACGCGCAGCACCCTCGAAGTACGCCTTCTTCTGCTCGGCCTCGACGTAGGGCTGGAGGATGTTGCCCGCCAGCTTGTTGATCGCGTCGAGCGTTTGGAAACTGGACGAGGTAACACCCGCCCAGTCGGTTGGCGCAATGCGCGCGCCAGGGGCGAGGGGTGTTGCGTTGCTCGGCCCGCCGTCCAGGCTTGTCTGAACTCCGGACGTGTTGTTGACGGGATTCTGGATGACCACACTCCCGTCCGAGTTCAGGGCGAACGAGTCCGGCCCCATTGATCCTGCCATGTGTTACTCCTTAATTTTGGGTAATTCCTACCCAAACCGGACCAAAATGGGTTGAATTTCGAGGGTAGGGGTTGCCTGCAGAAGCTTGCGCAGTAAGGGTTTCAAGTCCTCGTCACGGTGGTTGAATCGGTAGCAGGTTTCA
>NZ_JAELUI010000469.1 GCF_016429285.1 Ralstonia sp. ASV6 | reverse complement strand
CCCCCCCCCCCCCCCCCCCCCCCCCCCCCCCCCCCCCCCCCCCCCCCCCCCCCCCCCCCCCCCCCCCCTCTTTTCAAGCTTAAGTCGGCATACGAGATCAGGCGCCATGTCTCGTGGGCTCGGAGATGTGTATAAGAGACAGGTTCTCCACATGCTACGCAAGGTTGCAGCGAGTTCAGCTTAGCATGGGACGAGTACACAGATCCAAAGGATTTCTTGGATAATCGCGTGTATCTACAAAGGGTCTAGTCCTGTCTCTTATACACATCTGACGCTGCCGACGAAGGCCGTGGAGTGGAGATGGGGGGGGGGGGGGGGGGAGGGAAAGGGGGGGGGGGGGGGGGGGGGGGGGGGGGGGGGGGGGGGGGGGGGGGGGGGGGGGGGGGGGGGGGG
>NZ_JAELUI010000468.1 GCF_016429285.1 Ralstonia sp. ASV6 | reverse complement strand
CCCCCCCCCCCCCCCCCCCCCCCCCCCCCCCCCCCCCCCCCCCCCCCCCCCCCCCCCCCCCCCCCCCACTTTTTCATGCTGAAGACGGCATACGAGATCAGGCGCCATGTCTCGTGGCCCCCCCCCCCCCCCCCCCCCCCCCACCTGACGTAAGTGTCGTCCATGAAGCAGTATACGTATACCGGTATGAAGGGACACTGACTTTTAGCTTAGTGGTTTGTAGAGCCAGGATGGGTTGCAGGGTACAAGATCTGTCTCTTATACACATCTGACGCTGCCGACGAAGGCCGTGGAGTGTAGTTCTCGGGGGTGGCCGGGTCATGGAAAAGGGGGGGGGGGGGGGGGGGGGGGGGGGGGGGGGGGGGGGGGGGGGGGGGGGGGGGGGGGGGGGGG
>NZ_JAELUI010000467.1 GCF_016429285.1 Ralstonia sp. ASV6 | reverse complement strand
CCCCCCCCCCCCCCCCCCCCCCCCCCCCCCCCCCCCCCCCCCCCCCCCCCCCCCCCCCCCCCCCCTCTCCCACCCCCCCCCCCCCCCCCACACCAACACTCCACGGCCTTCGTCGGCAGCGTCAGATGTGTATAAGAGACCCCCCCTGCCTCGCCTTAGGGGCCGACTCACCCTACGCCGATGAACGTTGCGTAGGAAACCTTGGGCTTACGGCGAGGGGGCCTTTCACCCCCTTTATCGCTACTCATGTCAGCATTCGCACTTCTGATACCTCCAGCATCCTTTACAAGACACCCTGTCTCTTATACACATCTCCGAGCCCACGAGACATGGCGCCTGATCTAGTATGCCGTCTACTGCTTGAAAAAAGAGGGGGGGGGGGGGGGGGGGGGG
>NZ_JAELUI010000466.1 GCF_016429285.1 Ralstonia sp. ASV6 | reverse complement strand
GCGGAGGGCCTCAAAGACACGCGCTTCATGACTACCATGGGCGGCAATTTGCTCAGCCTCGGGTTCCAGGACAGCCTCCTCTCTCTCGATCGTCTCGTAGGTGATCATGGAGCGCGAGCCCAGTCGGTCGAGGGCAGCTTTGACATCCTGGGATGCGACGGCGGGGAAGGCCTCTGAGGTTAGGATTGGGCTTTGGTTGGCTAATGTCTGCAGGATTTGTGAGGTCAGGTCCCCCGTAGGAGCCGCACTGGAGGCCGCCATGGTGTTTGGAGAGAAATTGGAATCTCCTTTGTGGTTCAGGCGCGGAAATGGGTTCTTGGACGGTTAAATCTGACTCACGCCAGCGTCTCCAAATTGGTGGGCTAGGAAATTCAATGCGACTCACCCACTCAC
>NZ_JAELUI010000465.1 GCF_016429285.1 Ralstonia sp. ASV6 | reverse complement strand
AATTAAGTAAGGGCCCCTATAAGATAAAGGATAAGCGTCATGACCTAAGCAGATCGCTTAGATCACGCCGCGAACTCGCCAGGCTAAGCGGGTTCTAGGCTGGGCAGAAGGAGAATGCCACGTGACGATAGCACCGCTATAAAGCTACGAGTACGCAGCCCTCTCGAAGGGAGGTCGCTCCTTAGAGATTAATATAGTCTTTTGCACATTACCTAGTGCTACCCCGCCGTGATAATCCTGCGCACTCTCTTCCAGTTCCCAGCTCTCTGACAGTAGGCCTATATAGCTTAACTCATAGTAAGTAATACTACTGCCTAGCTAGCTGGGAGGTATTTACTTAGTAGTAACTAACTAGTCTTATTTTTTTATCCGCCTCTCGATATTACTCTTTAAT
>NZ_JAELUI010000464.1 GCF_016429285.1 Ralstonia sp. ASV6 | reverse complement strand
CCCCCCCCCCCCCCCCCCCCCCCCCCCCCCCCCCCCCCCCCCCCCCCCCCCCCCCCCCCCCCCCCCCCCCTTTTTCAAGCAGAAGACGTCATACGCGATCAGGCGCCATGTCTCGTGGGCTCGGAGATGTGTATAAGAGACAGCATCAAGGGTTCTCCAGTAACAAGTCTGGGTAACTGACATAACTGAAAATTACATAGCCAGGTTTCCTATGCAACTGCTGTACCCTCCCGGTAACATAAGTGCAAGGGCTGTCTCTTATACACATCTGACGCTGCCGACGAAGGCCGTGGAGTGTAGGTGTGGGTGGGGGCGGGGGCAGGGGAAGGGGGGGGGGGGGGGGGGGGGGGGGGGGGGGGGGGGGGGGGGGGGGGGGGGGGGGGGGGGGGGGGGG
>NZ_JAELUI010000463.1 GCF_016429285.1 Ralstonia sp. ASV6 | reverse complement strand
CCCCCCCCCCCCCCCCCCCCCCCCCCCCCCCCCCCCCCCCCCCCCCCCCCCCCCCCCCCCCCCCCCCCCCCCCCCCCCCCCCCCCCACCGCGAACTACACTCCACGGCCTTCGTCGGCAGCGTCAGATGTGTATAAGAGACAGCGTTGAGGTTGGCACTGGAGCGTGCCGGCGCGGCAAGTGCAGCAGATGCCGACATCGCGCTCGACGCCACCGCCGACGATTTCGCCACGGCCGCCACGGCCTTTACTGCCGCCGCTCAGGCTGTAGTGATATGCCTGTGCGCCGATCGCCACCATCTGTACGGCTGCGGCCTTGCGCAACCGCTCTGCCAGCAGCATGGCATCTGTCTCTTATACACATCTCCGAGCCCACGAGACATGGCGCCTGATCTC
>NZ_JAELUI010000462.1 GCF_016429285.1 Ralstonia sp. ASV6 | reverse complement strand
CCCCCCCCCCCCCCCCCCCCCCCCCCCCCCCCCCCCCCCCCCCCCCCCCCCCCCCCCCCCCCCCCCCCCCCATGTTCAATCAGAAGACGGCATTCGCGATCAGGCGCCATGTCTCGTGGGCTCGGAGATGTGTATAAGAGACAGGTCCATCGGGGGCATTTGCATTTGGCGGCTGCCGTTCGCGATGCCTCCTCCATGGTCTTGCGGTTTTGTGCCGATCCTGAGAAGCTTGCATCAAGGCAGCCTGTCGCCTGTCTCTTATACACATCTGACGCTGCCGACGAAGGCCGTGGAGTGTAGAGCTCGGGGGTCGGCGGGTCATGAGAAGGGGGGGGGGGGGGGGGGGGGGGGGGGGGGGGGGGGGGGGGGGGGGGGGGGGGGGGGGGGGGGGGGGG
>NZ_JAELUI010000461.1 GCF_016429285.1 Ralstonia sp. ASV6 | reverse complement strand
ACCCCCCCCCCCCCCCCCCACACCCCCCCCCCCCCCGCCCCCCCCCCCCTCCTCCAAAACCTCTCTTTGTTCCCACCCCCCCGCCCCCCCCGACATCTCCACTCCCCGCCCCCCCCCCCCACCCCCCCCCCCCCCCCACAGCCACGCGTGGATGCTGTTCGTGACGGGCACAACGCTGTCGGTGCCATCACTGACCGGCACGCTACAGGGCTTTGTGGAGTCGCCCATCTATGCACGCACCAACGGCTACGTCTGTCTCTTATACACATCTCCGAGCCCACGAGACATGGCGCCTGATCTCGTATGACGTCATCTGCTTGAAAAGCGGGGGGGGGGGGGGGGGGGGGGGGGGGGGGGGGGGGGGGGGGGGGGGGGGGGGGGGGGGGGGGGGGGGGG
>NZ_JAELUI010000460.1 GCF_016429285.1 Ralstonia sp. ASV6 | reverse complement strand
CATCTGTGTCATTCGCAACACTGCAGTG
The DNA here is from genome assembly GCF_016429285.1 of Ralstonia sp. ASV6. Lineage (GTDB taxonomy): Bacteria > Pseudomonadota > Gammaproteobacteria > Burkholderiales > Burkholderiaceae > Ralstonia > Ralstonia flaminis. The sequence goes on along the minus strand of NZ_JAELUI010000460.1, from coordinate 367 downwards.
AATCAAGATGGCCGGACCCCTGGGCTTACTATGCCTAGCGGCACAGCTCAAGCAGCTCTTATCAGAGAATGCTATGCCAGTGCTGGGCTTGATCCAATCAACAACCCTGACGATCGACCACAGTTCTTTCAAGCTCATGGAACTGGTACACAAGCTGGAGATCCTCAGGAAGCGCAAGCAATTTCTTCTTCACTACTACCACATGACAACGACGGCATCAACACAGGGGACAAAATCCTCGTCGGTTCAATCAAGACCGTGATAGGTCACACAGAAGGGACGGCGGGTTTGGCAAGCTTGATCGCCACTGCCTTAGCTTTAAAGCATGGAACCATTCCACCGAATCTTCATTTTCAAACCCTCAACC
>NZ_JAELUI010000047.1 GCF_016429285.1 Ralstonia sp. ASV6 | reverse complement strand
GGGCAGGCCGGCCAGCATGGCGGCCTCGGCCAGGGTGATGTCCTTGATGTTCTTGCCGAAGTAGATCTGCTCGGCGCTGGCAAAGCCGTATGCGCGCTGGCCAAGGTAGATCTGGTTCATATAGAGCTCGAGGATCTGGTCCTTGCTCAGGCTGGCTTCGATCTTGTACGAGAGCAGCATCTCGTAGATCTTGCGTGTGAATGTCTTCTCGCTTGACAGGAAGAAGTTGCGCGCCACCTGCATCGTGATGGTCGATGCGCCCTGCGACAGACCGCCGTGCAGGTTGGCGAGGCCCGCGCGCAGCACACCAACGAAGTCCACGCCGCCGTGCTCGTAGAAGCGGTCATCCTCGATGGCGAGCACCGCGCGCTTCATCACGTCGGGCATCTGCGAGATCGGCACGAAGCTGCGGCGTTCCTCTCCGAACTCGCCGATCAGGACGTTGTCGGCGGTGTACACGCGCAGCGGAATCTTCGGCCGGTAGTCGGTGATGACGTCGAGCGACGGCAGGTTGGGTGCGGCCACCAGCAGGGCGTAGCCCACCAGCAGCGCCCCGACGACCCCCATGGCAACGAACAGGCCGAGCATCCAGAGGAGCAGGCGCGCCCACAGCGGGCGGCGGGCTTTGGGCGGCTTGGGCGAAGCTGGGGTGGTTTGGGCAGTAGCCATTACAGGGGGCACCGGGGGTGTCAGTCAGCGTGGCGGCGATTATATCTTCGGGACCGATAGGGGCCTGCGGCCAAGGGCGTAACAGCGCGTAACGACTGTCACGCCGACTGCGCTGGTGGTGCTTGTGCAGCACTTGTGTGGTTTATTCGGCACAACACGCGTGCCGATTGTGCGCTCGCGCTAGCCTGATTCAAGGCGGTGAAGAATCCGCCGTTAGAAGTAGACGAAACGGAAAGCAAGTCAGACGAAAGGGGTATCCCCCGACCGTGGGGTTTTGACAACGCTTTGCGAATCGGCGCCTGCGAAATGCATTGCGGTCCGCCGGAGCGTTTGCCTGTTCTAAAGGATTTTGTGAGAATCCAGCAGCAAATCCATGCAGGCTATGGCGCACGTTGGACGGGTAATGGGCGCCAGGGTTCAAAAATATATAAACGGTGGGGTGTCTCTGTGCGACGGGGTTTGTTGTCCGGCCTGCTGCGCCGCAATATCGTCGGGATTGATATCGGGTCTTCCAGCGTCAAAGTGGTGGAGCTATCCGCCAATGGCAAGCAGGGGGATTTCCGTCTCGAGAAATGCGCCAGCGAGTTGATTGAACGCAGTGCCGTCGCTGACGGCAATCTGGTCAATATCGATGCGGTGGGTAGCGCACTCAAGCGTGCCATCGCCAAGGCCGGTATCCGCAGCAAGGATGCCGTGCTGGCCATTCCTTCCAGCCTGACGGAATCGCAAACCGTCAGCCTGCCTGACAACCTGACCGAGGACGAGCTCTTCGTGCAGGTCGAGAGCGAAGCCAACCGGCTGTTTCCGCCCTCGCAAAACGTCAACTTCGACTATGTCGTGATCGGCCCATCCGAAACCGAGGGTGGGATCGGTGTGCGCGTGACGGCAACGGTCTCTGAGCGTGTGACCGAACGCGTGACCGCTGCCGAGATGGCTGGCCTGAAGCCGGTTGTCATGGATGTGGAAGAAAACGCCATCCAGCGCGCCATGACGCACATGCTGGCGGTCAAGCAGGATGCTTCTGAAACCGAGATGCGCGACATGCCCGTGGTGGCGATGTTCCATCTGGGTAGCGCCCGTTCGCACGCGCTGTTCTACCAAGGCTGGAAGGAGCTGTACGAGCAGCCTTTGTCTGGCTCGGGTGACCAGCTCACACAGAGCATCTCGCGCCTGTTTTCGCTCGACCTGCTCAAGGCCGAGGTGAAGAAGCGCAAGAACACGCTGCCCGACGAATACCGTAGCCAGTTGCTCAAGCCCTCCCTGGAGACGCTGGCGATGGAAATCAGCCAGGCCATCCAGAACTTCATGTCGACCTCGAGCGTCGGCCGGGTCGACGAGATCGTGCTCTCAGGCGGCCATGCATCGCTGCTGGGCGTGCAGACCGCCATTCAGCAGCAGACGCAGATCAACACGACGCTGGCTAACCCATTTGCCAACATGGGTGCGGCCAAGAACGTCAACGCGCGCTATCTGCAACGCGATCTGCCGGCGTACATCGTCAGCGCGGGCCTGGCCCTGCGCGGGCTGCAATAAGGAGCGGGGCGATGGCCAATGAAAGCGCGAATGCCGTGAATGCGCTCCCGAGCGTCAATCTGCTGCCGTACCACGCCGAACGGCGTGCGGACAAGCGCAAGAAAGTCTTCATGAGCCTGGGCGGCGCAGCCGTTGCTGGCGCCGTGGTGGTGTTCCTGGGTGGCATGGTGATCGATCACCAGACCGAAGAGGCGCAGCACATCAATGATGTCCTCACGCAGAAGAATGCGGAGATGGACAAGCAGATCGTTGAGGTGAACACGCTCAAGAAAGACATCGAAGACCTGCTGCAGCGTCAACAGGCTGTCGAGAGCTTGCAGAACGAGCGTAACCGCCCGGTGCAGTTGCTGGAAGAACTGGTGCGACAGGTGCCGGAAGGTGTCTATCTGACTTCGCTCAAGCAGGACGGCGACAAGTTCACGATTGCCGGTGTGGCGCAGTCGAATGAGCGCGTATCGGACCTGCTGCGCAATCTGAGTTCGGTGCCCTGGCTGGATCGCGCCGAATTGGGCGAGTCCGTCGCCACCACGATGACGAACAACCTGAAGGAGCAGCGTCGTCTGTTCAATTTCACCGTCCGCTTCCAGTGGAAGGCTGAGCCGGCAACTCCGGCCAAGCCCGGTGCGGCCGGCGCAGGGGCAGGGAAATAATCATGGCGCTCTCGACTGATATCTCGCTGGAAGACCTGGTCAGCCAGTTCCGTGGGCTGAACCTGAATGAGCCGGAAACGTGGCCAATCGCGCCGCGTATCCTGTTCATGATTCTTGCCGCCGTGCTCGTGATCGTGCTGGGCTGGCAGTTTTACTGGAGTGGCAAGTTCGACGAGCGCGATGCCAAGCGCACTGAACAGGAACAGCTGAAATCCGCCTACCAAAGCAAGCTTGCGCAGGTGGTGAACCTCGATGCGCTGCGCAAGCAGAAGACCGAGGTGGAGCAGCGCGTTGCTAAGCTTGAACTGCAATTGCCCAACAAGACCGAGATGGATGCGCTGCTGGCCGACGTCAACCACGCCGGTATCGCGCGCGGGCTGACGTTTGATCTGTTCCGTCCGTCTGCTGCTGTGGTCAAGCCGTACTACGCCGAGATCCCTGTCGCCGTGAAGGTCAACGGCCGCTACCACGACATGGCGCTGTTCGCCGCCGACGTGGCCGCGCTGTCGCGGATCGTCACGCTGCAGAACATCGCGCTGACTGGCACCAAGGACGGCGGCATGGTGATGGAGGCGCGTGCAGAGGCGTATCGTGCGCTGGATCCGGATGAACAGGCCGCCCAGCGCAAGGCAAATGCTGCCGGCAAGGGAGGCGCCAAATGATGGGTGAGACCTTGAACTGCCGCCGGATGGCGCCCATCGCGCGTATCGCGCCGCTGTGCCTGGTTGTCTTACTGGGTGCCTGCGGGGCAAACGCAGATGACGAATTGCAGCAATGGATGCAGCAGGCACGCCAGAGCGTCAGCACGACCGTGCCGCCGCTGCCGCAGCCCAAACCTTACGCGCCGCGCGAATACACGACCACCAAGCAGACTGATCCGTTCAGCGTGCAGAAGGTGGCGGAACTCTCGCGCGCGCAGAACGAATCGCCAGAACCGAACCGCCGTCGCGAGCCGCTCGAAGACTATCCGCTGGAAGCCTTCAAGCTGCTGGGGACGATGAAGCGCAACGGCGAGACGGAAGGCGTCGTGTCTGTCGGGGACAAGACGCAACACGTGCATGTGGGGCAGTACATCGGACAAAACTATGGTCGTATCGTCCGCATCGGCGATCAGGAACTCACCCTGCGTGAGCTGGTGCGCGAAGGCACGACCGAATGGAAAGAAAAAATGACTACCCTGAAAGTTCAGGAGGGCGCGCAATGACGATGCGTCTCGTGAAGGGCCGCCTGGCGCAGGCAGCTCGAGTGGCCCGGGGGGGCGCGGCTGCATGGCTTTCGCTGTGCATGTTCATGGTGGCGGGGCAGGCGCTCGCGCAGCAGGCCCCCGCCTCCGGCAATGTCATCGAGAAGGTGGAGCAGGCCACGGCCGGCGAATCCACCGTCGTGACCGTCACCCTGAAGGATGCACCCGCACAGAAGCCGGTGGAGTTCAGCACGCAGCAGCCTGCGCGCATCGCCATCGACTTTTTTGGCGCGAGCTTCGCCCAAGGGCGTGCCAACTATCAATATGGCGGCAAGCTGCTGCGTTCGGCCAACATCGTGCAGATCGGCGATCGCACGCGTGTCGTGCTCGATCTGGCGCGCCAGACGCAATACAAATCGGAAGTGCGGGGTAATCAGTACGTGCTGACGCTGGAAGCTGCGCCGGTGGCGGCTGCCGTATCTGCGCCGACCTTTTCTGCGCCGGCCCCCGTCGCGGGCGGCGAGCGCCCGGCCGTGCGCAATGTTGATTTCCGCCGCGGCGAGGATCTCGCCGGCCGTGTGGTGGTGGACCTGTCAACTGCCAACTCGGCAATCAATATTGCCCAGCAAGGTCAGAACCTGGTCGTCGACTTTGTTGGCGCGACGCTGCCGCAGTCGCTGCGTCGTCGCTATGACGTGAGCGACTTCGGTACGCCCGTGCAGGCCATGCGTGCCACCGATAGCGGCACCGGCGCGCGCTTGGTCATCGAGCCGCGTGGCAATTGGCAGTACAGCTCGTACCAGACCGACACGCAGTTCGTGGTGGAAGTGCGCCCGACCAAGGAAGATCCAAACAAGCTGATCTCAGGCCCCGGCTATCGCGGTGAGCGCCTGTCGCTGAACTTCCAGAACATTGACGTGCGCTCGCTGCTGCAGGTCTTTGCGGACTTCACCAACCTGAACATCGTCACCAGCGACAGCGTGACGGGTACCCTGTCACTGCGTTTGAAGGACGTGCCGTGGGACCAGGCGCTGCAGATCGTGCTGGACTCCAAGGGTCTGGCCTCGCGTCGCAACGGCAACGTGTTGTGGGTTGCGCCGCGCGGCGAGCTGGCGACCAAGGAGAAGGCTGAGCTGGAGTCTCAGCAGCAAGTGACCGAACTGGAGCCGCTGCGCAGCCAGGTGTTCCGCCTGAACTATCAACGTGCGGATGATGTGCGCAATATGCTGTTGGGTACCGGAGCCGCTGGCGGCGGCGCTGCGGCAGGCGGTACGGCATCCCGGATTCTCTCCAAGCGAGGTTCGCTGACTTCGGATGCGCGTACTAACCAGCTGTTTGTGTCGGATATTCCTAGCAAGTTGGAAGAGGTGCAAGCCTTCCTCCAGAAGATCGACATCCCGGTCCGCCAAGTGATGATCGAGGCTCGTATCGTCGAAGCTGACGATACGTTCAGCCGTAACCTTGGCGCCAAGCTTGGTTTTGCCTCCAAGACTAACGGAGCAGGCTACGGCAACACCTACACCAACGTGGCGTCACCGGTTACGCAGGGCGCAACATGGGACAACAGCCCGGCGATCAGCTTCCCTGCCAACGGCATCAACGGTGTGAACGCCGCCAGCGTGGCTGTGAGTCTGTTCAATGCTGGTGCTGGCCGCTTCCTAGCGCTGGAACTCTCCGCGTTGGAGGCGGATGGCCGCGGCAAGATCATCTCCAGCCCGCGCGTCGTCACCGCCGACAACATCAAGGCGCTGATCGAGCAAGGCACCGAGATCCCGTATCAACAGGCGACGTCTTCTGGGGCGACTTCGGTGTCGTTCAAGAAAGCCAACCTGAAGCTGGAGGTGACGCCGAAAATCACCCCGGACGGCAACGTGTTCTTGGACGTCGATGTGAACAAGGACAGCGTGGGTATCCAGACCACCAACGGCTTCGCGATCGACACCAAGCATGTGCAGACGCAGGTGCTGGTCGAGAACGGCGGCACGGTCGTGATTGGTGGGATCTTCACGCAGAATGAGCGGACCGATATCAACAAGGTACCGCTGCTGGGCGATATCCCGGTGCTGGGCAACCTGTTCAAGAGCACCAACAAGATCAATAACCGCACCGAGCTGCTGGTGTTCCTGACACCGCGCGTGGTGTCCGATCAACTGTCGCTGAAGTAGTCGGCAGCCAGGAAGCGTTATCCGCAAGGCCCGGCCTCCTCATGGAGCGCCGGGCTTTTTTGTGTTCTGCAGCCAGGTTTGCGCAGGATGGTGGGAAAAAGCCACTACAATCGCACTCAACTTCCTGATTTCACGCGATTTTGTCTGTTTCCAACGTTTTTTTCGTCGGCCTGATGGGCGCCGGTAAGACGACGGTCGGCCGCGCGGTGGCTCGCCGGCTCGATCTGCCGTTTTTCGACTCCGACCACGAGATCGAAGCGCGTTGTGGCGTGCGCGTTCCTATCATCTTCGAGCATGAAGGTGAGATGGGTTTTCGCGACCGAGAGACCCACATGATCGACGAGTTGACCGCGCGCAGCGGCGTGGTCGTCGCGACGGGCGGTGGCGCCGTGCTGCGGCCCGAGAATCGCGCCTTCCTGCGCGAGCGCGGCACCGTCATTTACCTGCGTGCCAATCCGCACGACCTGTATCTGCGTACGCGGCACGACAAGAACCGGCCTCTGCTGCAAACTGAAAACCCGCGCGCCCGGCTCGAAGAGCTGCATGCGATCCGCGATCCGCTGTACCGCGAGGTGGCACACTTTGTCATCGAGACCGGCAAGCCCACCGTCGCTCAGCTTGTTAATATGGTGCTGATGCAACTTGAGGTGGCCGGCATCGTGGCACCGCCCGCGGATTCCCCCACCTCCTCGCAAGTCTCCCCTCAGCCATGATTACCGTCGATGTCGACCTCGGCGATCGCGCCTATCCGATCCATATCGGCTCGGGGCTGATCTCCCAGGCAGCGCTGTTTGCTCCCCATATTCGCGGCGCACGTGCCGTGATCGTCACCAACGAGACCGTTGCGCCGCTGTATGCCGCCAAGGTTGAAGAGGCTGTCCGCTCGCTCGGCAAGGCTGTCGATACGGTTGTGCTGCCCGATGGCGAGTCGTTCAAGAAGTGGGAAACGCTCAACCGCATCTTTGATGCGTTGCTGACGGCGGGTGCAGACCGCAAGACCACGCTCATTGCCCTGGGTGGTGGTGTGATTGGTGACATGACCGGCTTTGCCGCCGCCTGTTATATGCGCGGCGTGCCGTTCATCCAAGTGCCGACGACGCTGCTGTCGCAGGTGGACTCCTCCGTAGGTGGCAAGACGGGGATCAATCACCCGCTGGGCAAGAACATGATCGGTGCATTCCACCAGCCGCAGGCGGTGCTGGCCGACATCGAAACGCTGCGCACCTTGCCTGCCCGTGAATTGGCCGCCGGCATGGCCGAGGTCATCAAGCACGGTGCGATTGCCGACACCGATTACTTCGCCTGGATCGAGCAGAACATTACGGGTCTCAACAACTGTGATACCGACCTGATGGCCGAGGCCGTGCGTGGCTCGGTGCGCATCAAGGCATCCGTGGTGGCGCAGGATGAGCGGGAAACCGGCCTGCGTGCCACGCTCAACTTCGGTCATACCTTTGGCCATGCCATCGAGGCTGGACTGGGGTACGGCGAGTGGCTACATGGCGAGGCCGTCGGCTGCGGCATGGTAATGGCGGCCGACCTGTCGCATCGCCTGGGCTTTATCGATATCGACACGCGCAACCGCATCACCGCGCTCACGCGGGCGGCCAACCTGCCGACCGTGGCGCCGGACCTGGGTATCGATCGTTTCATCGAGTTGATGCGCGTCGACAAGAAAGCTGAAGCCGGCGAGATCAAGTTCGTGCTGCTGCGCAAGCTGGGCCAAGCGTTCGTGACCACCGTGCCCGATAGTGACTTGCGCGCTACCCTGCAGCATGCCGTGCTGCGCCCACCCACCGAGGCGCCCGTCGCCTGACGCCAGAAGAGATGGCCCGATGAACGATCGACTCGATTTGCCGCCCGCGCCGTTCGATCTCGAGGGCCATCTCGCTCCCTACGCCGCGCATGCGGCGCAGACGCGCGGCCGCGTGCACGCCGAGCCGCCATCCACCTCGCGCACCGAGTTCCAGCGCGACCGCGATCGCATCATCCATAGCACCGCGTTCCGCCGGCTCGAATACAAGACGCAGGTCTTCGTGAACCACGAGGGCGACCTGTTCCGCACGCGTCTGACGCACAGCCTGGAAGTCGCGCAGATCGCCCGCTCGATCGCGCGCAGCCTGCGGTTGAACGAAGACCTGGTCGAGGCGATTTCTCTGGCGCACGACCTGGGCCACACGCCGTTTGGCCACGCGGGGCAGGATGCGCTCAACGACTGCATGAAGCCGCACGGCGGCTTCGAACACAACCTGCAGAGCCTGCTGGTGGTCGATCGGCTGGAGGAGCGCTACGGCGGCTTTGACGGCCTGAACCTCACGTTTGAGACCCGTGAGGGCATCCTCAAACATTGCTCGCGCAACAACGCGGCCACACTGGGTGATTTGGGGCGGCGTTTTCTCGAAGGGCAGCAGCCCTCGCTGGAGGCGCAGCTGGCCAACCTGGCCGATGAGGTCGCATATAACAACCACGACATCGACGATGGTCTGCGCTCCGGCCTGATCACGTTGGAGCAACTGGAAGACGTGCCGCTGTGGGCGATCCACCGCCGTGAAGCCGAGGCGGCGTCTCCGAATGCGGGTGGGCGCCGCCTCATTAACGAGACGATCCGCCGGATCATCAATGCACTGATCGTTGATCTGATTGCCACGACGCGCGCGGGGATCGCAGAGATTGCGCCGCAAAATATCGATGACGTGCGTGCGGCGCCGGCACTCGTGGCGTTCTCTGATCCGATGCGCGAAGAGGCGCGCGTACTCAAGCGATTCCTGTTCGACAACCTCTATCGGCACTACCTGGTGATGCGCATGGCCGCCAAGGCCCGCCGCATCATCGATGACCTGTTTGGCGCATTCCTCGACGATCCGCGCCTGCTGCCGCCGCAGTATCAGGCCAAGACGAACCCCGAGGAGCAGCCGCGCTGGATCGCACATTACATCGCCGGCATGACGGACCGCTACGCGATCAAGGAGCATCGCCGTATCTTTGCCGTTGATGCGGTCTGAAAGGATATCGGACCATTCTGAATGACGTGACTAAGTGTGGCGCCTACGATGCTCCTGTTTCCATCGTCAGGTGAATTGATGTCACGTCTTATTTTTGCATTGCTGGCCGCCTCGGCGTTCGGCGCACACGCTGCCAGCCCGGCGGATCATTTCGATTACCAGCACCAAGCCGAATGGCACGCGGTGCACGATGCGTTCCAATCGCCCATCGACATTCGCACGGCGGATACGATTGCCGCCGATGACGACGAGCCGGACGTCATCCGGTCGCAGTATGGCGAAGTCAAGGCGACGGTGGTCGACACGGGCCACGCGCTGCAGGTGAATGTGCCTGGTGGCGACGTGAAGATCCGCGGCCGGCATTTCACGCTGCGCCAGTTCCACTTCCACGTACACAGCGAGCACACCATCGACGGGCGTTGGTATCCGGCCGAAGTCCATTTGGTGCATACGGCCAAGGATGGCCGCATGGCAGTGGTTGGTGTGATGCTGGTGCCGGGCGAAGCCAATCCGGTGCTGGATGCCGTGCTCAAGGCCGCACGCAAAGGTGAGGCGCACGAGGTGCCCGATGTGGTCATCCCGGGCAAGCTGCTGCCGCACAGCGACGTCTACTACCACTACCTTGGTTCGCTGACCACGCCGCCGCTGACGGAAAACGTTGAGTGGTATGTGCTCAAGCAGCCGATCACGGCATCGCCCGAACAACTCGACGCACTACGCAGTTTCTATGCCGATAACTTCCGCCAGCGCCAGCCGCTCGAAGGGCGTGTCGTTACGAAGTTCGATCCGGCATTGCTTAAAAAGTAAGCGCAAAAAAAATGCCCGGCCGCCCCAACGCATGCCGGGCCGAACGTGCCAACCACCGTCGACGAGCGCCCCCGCCGTCGACGACCCCTGCGGCACGTCGGAAAAGTCGATCAGAAGAAGGTCTGTTCGCTGATCGTCTCCCTAAAAGTTAAAAGCGGTAGCCCAGGCCGATACCCAGCAGCCACGGGTCGACCTTGACCTTGCTGATGGTCTGGCCGGCCATCTTCACGTCGGCGCTGATCCAGGTCTTCTTCAGGTCCATGTTGAAGTACACGCGATCGGTCAGGCGGTAATCGAAGCCGACTTGCAGCGCGGGGCCGAAGCTGTTTTTGCTGAGGTCCAGCTGGCCGACACCCGGCACCTGCAGGTTCACGTTCGAGATGCGCGTGTAGTTGATGCCTGCGCCCACGTACGGCTTGAAACGTGATTCCGGCGTGAAGTGGTATTGCAGCGTCAGGATCGGCGGCAGGTGGCGGAAGTCGCCGATCTTGGTCGGGCCGCCCAGCGCGCTCTGCATGACCGTCACGTCTTGTTGTTGCGGATAGGTCAGGATCAGCTCGGCCGCGATGTGCGGCGTAAAGAAGTACGAAACGTCCAGTTCAGGGAATGCCTTGTTGTTGATCTGGATGGCGTCGGACGGAATGGCCAACGCGCCGACCGGATCGGATTTGTTGGCGGCCGTCAGGTTGACGGCGCGCAGGCGCACCATCCAGTTGCCGGTGGCCGGCGCCAGATCGGTGCTCTGCGCAAAGGCGGTCGGGCTGAAGATGCCAGCAAGGGCACCGGTGATTGCCGCAGCAGTGGCGAGGCGTGCAAAGGCCATGAAACGCTCCCTCTCGATATCGTCTTGTGAATGTGACGGGAGCCAGTCTCGCGGCAATGCAGGCCGATCGATTTGCGCGGGATCAATTTGAAGAGCGGGCGGGCGCTCTCACGCCTTGCGGTTTGATATCGGGCAAATCCAGCCGCGAATGTGGGCAATTCTCGTTGCGCTCGGGCGACAGCTCAAGCGCAATCGTTTGCGCGTTGAAAAAATGGGGACAGATTCGGCGCTGTCGCGCTAGGATGTGCGCTTTCTACGCCCGTTTTTCGCCATGGCACGCCTGCCTCGCCTCAGCCCCATCGATGTTCCCGTGCACGTGTTGCAGCGCGGCAACAATCGCCAGGCCGTCTTTCGCACGGACGAGGACTACGCGTTCTACCTCGACACGCTGCGCATGGCCGCGCGCGAGCACGATTTCGCCATTCATGCCTTCTCGCTGATGCCCAATCACGTGCACCTGGTGGGCACGCCCAAGGTGGCAGATAGCCTGTCTCGCACGTTGCAAGCGGTCGGGCGACGCTATACGCGCTACTTCAATGGGGCGGCAGATCGGAGCGGCACGCTGTGGGAAGGGCGCTTTCGCTCGACCGTGCTCGACCCGGCCGAATGGGTCTTGCCGATGCTGCTGTACGTTGAATCCAACGCCGTGCGCGGGGGGCTTGTCACCTCACCGGAAGAGGATCGGTGGAGCACCTATCGCCATCATGTCGGCATTCAGTCGATTCCGTGGGTAAGCGATCACTACTGTTACTGGCGTCTTGGTAATACGCCTTTCGAGCGCCAATCACGCTATCGGACACTCTGGCACGAGGGGCTCGGCTCTGATCAGCTCATGCAGATCCGGCAGCACGTGCATAGCGGTTGGCCGCTGGGCGGCGAGGCTTTCCTGGCCACACTGGCGCGTTCAGGTGGTCGCCGTGTTGCGCCGCTGCCCAAAGGGCGTCCGCCACGTAAAACCGCAGAAGTGGGGACGGGGGACGCCGCACCAGTAGCGTGATTGAACGCGGAGGCTGTCATCTTCAGGTGTGTCATTCCGCACCAAATTAATCTGTCCCCATTTATAAACCCGCACCGGCAGCGTGCATTTATTAATTTACTCCGACCCCATTTAAAAACTTTTGCCTGATACGAATCGCTCTTTTATATTCGATCCACCCCGCATTCATGGTGCGGCGCGCCATAGGTTATTTGTCTACGCCCTGCACCCATGCGAGGGTCAAGGTGTGGATTTCGCGGCGTGCTGTGCCCACAACATCGGAAGATCGCCGTGGAACAACATTCTTTCCCCATCACGCCGTCGGCCCAGGGTCTGTACGACCCGACCAATGAACACGACGCTTGCGGCGTCGGCTTCGTCGCACACATCAAGGGCAAGAAGAGCCACGAGATCGTCCAGCAGGGTTTGCGCATCCTGCACAACCTCGATCACCGGGGCGCTGTTGGTGCCGACCCGCTGATGGGCGATGGCGCGGGCATCCTGCTGCAGATTCCCGACCAGTTCTATCGTGAAGAGATGGCCAAGCAGGGCGTGAACCTGCCGCCGGCCGGCGAATATGGCGTCGGCATGATCTTCCTGCCAAAAGAACACGCCTCACGCCTGGCCTGCGAGCAGGAACTCGAGCGCACGGTGCGCCTGGAAGGCCAAGTCGTGCTGGGCTGGCGCGATGTGCCGGTCGACAAGACCATGCCGATGTCGCCCACGGTGCAGAAGACTGAACCGGTGATTCGCCAGATCTTCATCGGGCGCGGCCGCGACATCATGACCACCGACGCGCTGGAGCGGAAGCTGTACGTGATCCGCAAGACCGCCAGCCATGCCATCCAGGCGCTCAAGCTCAAGCACGGCAAGGAATACTTCGTGCCGTCGATGTCGGCGCGCACGATCGTCTACAAGGGCCTGCTGCTGTGCGAACAGGTTGGCCGCTACTATCAAGACTTGGCGGACCCGCGCACGGTGTCGGCACTGGCACTGGTGCACCAGCGTTTCTCGACCAACACGTTCCCGGCCTGGGAGCTGGCGCACCCGTACCGCATGGTCGCGCACAACGGCGAAATCAACACCGTCAAGGGCAACGTCAACTGGATCAACGCCCGCACGGGCGGTATCTCGTCGCCGGTGCTGGGTGACGACCTGCCGAAGCTCTGGCCGCTGATCTATCCGGGCCAATCGGATACGGCATCGTTCGACAACTGCCTCGAACTGCTGACGATGGCCGGCTACCCGCTGGCCCAGGCGATGATGATGATGATTCCGGAGGCGTGGGAGCAGCACACGCTGATGGATGACAACCGTCGCGCCTTCTACGAATACCACGCCGCGATGATGGAGCCGTGGGACGGCCCCGCCGCCATCTGCTTCACCGATGGCCGCCAGATCGGTGCGACGCTCGACCGTAACGGCCTGCGTCCGGCGCGCTACTACGTGACCGACGACGACATGGTCGTGATGGCGTCGGAAGCCGGCGTGCTGCCGATCCCTGAGTCGCGCATCGTCAAGAAGTGGCGCCTGCAGCCGGGCAAGATGTTCCTGATCGACATGGAACAGGGCCGCATCATCGACGACAAGGAGCTCAAGGACAACCTGGCCAACGCCAAGCCGTACAAGAGCTGGATCGACGCCGTGCGCATCAAGCTCGACGAGCTGGACGCCAAGCCGGAAGACGTGGCTGCCGAGACCAAGCCGGCCGCCAAGCTGCTGGACCGTCAACAGTCGTTCGGCTACACGCAGGAAGACGTCAAGTTCCTCATGGCGCCGATGGCCGCCAACGGCGAAGAAGCCGCCGGTTCGATGGGCAATGACAGCCCGCTGGCCGTCCTGTCGAGCAAGAACAAGACGCTCTACAACTACTTCAAGCAGCTGTTTGCGCAAGTCACGAACCCGCCGATCGACCCCATCCGCGAAAACGTGGTGATGTCGCTCGTCTCGTTCATCGGGCCGAAGCCGAACCTGCTGGAGCTGAACAACATTAACCCGCCGATGCGCCTTGAAGTGAGCCAGCCCGTGCTGGACTTCAAGGACATGGCGAAGATCCGCAACATCGAGCACTACACCGGCGGCAAGTTCATGGCTTACGAGCTGAACATCTGCTACCCGGTGGCGTGGGGCAAGGAAGGCATCGAGGCGCGCCTGGCTTCGCTGTGCGCCGAGGCGGTCGATGCGGTCAAGTCGGGCTACAACATCCTGATTGTGTCGGACCGCGCGGTCGATGAGAAGCAGGCCGCCATTCCGGCGCTGCTGGCTACGTCCGCCATCCACCATCACCTGGTGGAGAAAGGTCTGCGCACGAGCACGGGCCTGGTGGTCGAAACGGGTTCGGCGCGTGAAGTGCATCACTTCGCGCTGCTGGCGGGCTACGGTGCAGAAGCCGTGCACCCGTACCTCGCCATGGAAACGCTGACCGAGATGGCGCCGGGCCTGGGTGTGACGCCCGAGAAGGCGGTCTACAACTTCACCAAGGCGATCGGCAAGGGCCTGCACAAGGTGATGTCCAAGATGGGCATCTCCACGTACATGTCGTACACCGGCGCGCAGATTTTCGAAGCGATCGGCCTGTCGCGCGAGCTGGTGGACAAGTACTTCCACGGTACGGCATCGAACGTGGGCGGCATCGGCATCTTTGAAGTGGCCGAAGAAGCCCTGCGCCTGCACCGCGACGCCTTTGGCGATGCACCGGTGCTGGCCAACATGCTGGATGCCGGCGGTGAATACGCCTACCGCGTCCGCGGCGAAGAGCACATGTGGACGCCGGATTCGATCGCCAAGCTGCAGCACGCCACGCGCGCGAATTCGTACCAGACGTACAAGGAATACGCCAACCTGATCAACGACCAGAGCCGCCGCCACATGACGCTGCGCGGCCTGTTCGAGTTCAAGGTGGACCCGGCACGCGCGATTCCGCTGGAAGAAGTGGAATCGGCCAAGGAGATCGTCAAGCGTTTCGCTACCGGTGCCATGTCGCTGGGCTCGATTAGCACGGAAGCCCACACCACGCTGGCCGTGGCGATGAACCGCATCGGCGGCAAGTCGAACACGGGCGAAGGCGGTGAAGACGAGCGCCGCTACCGCAACGAACTGCGCGGCATTCCCATCAAGCAGGGCACCAAGCTGTCGGACGTGATTGGCCGCGAAGTGGTTGAGCGTGATCTGGAGCTGCAAGAGGGCGATTCGCTGCGCTCGAAGATCAAGCAGGTGGCGTCGGGCCGCTTTGGCGTGACGGCCGAGTACCTGGCATCTGCCGATCAGATCCAGATCAAGATGGCGCAGGGTGCGAAGCCCGGCGAAGGTGGTCAACTGCCCGGCCATAAGGTGACGGACTACATCGGCAAGCTGCGTTACGCCGTGCCGGGCGTGGGCCTGATCTCGCCGCCGCCGCACCACGATATCTACTCGATCGAAGATCTGGCGCAGCTCATCCACGACCTGAAGAACGTGAACCCGCGTTCGGACGTGTCGGTCAAGCTGGTGTCGGAAGTGGGCGTGGGCACGGTGGCCGCGGGTGTCGCCAAGGCCAAGGCCGATCACGTGGTGATCGCCGGCCATGACGGTGGCACGGGCGCTTCGCCGTGGTCGTCGATCAAGCACGCCGGCACGCCGTGGGAACTGGGCCTGGCCGAGACGCAGCAGACGCTGATGCTCAACGGCCTGCGCAACCGCATCCGCGTGCAGGCTGACGGTCAGATGAAGACCGGCCGCGACGTCGTGATCGGCGCGCTGCTGGGCGCGGATGAATTTGGCTTCGCCACCGCACCGCTGGTGGTCGAGGGCTGCATCATGATGCGCAAGTGCCACCTGAACACCTGCCCGGTGGGCGTGGCGACGCAGGATCCGGTGCTGCGCAAGAAGTTCTCGGGCAAGCCCGAGCACGTGGTGAACTACTTCTTCTTCGTGGCCGAGGAAGTGCGCGAGATCATGGCGCAACTGGGCATCCGCTCGTTCAACGAGCTGATCGGCCGCGCTGATCTGCTCGACACCAAGGCTGGCATCGAACACTGGAAGGCACGCGGTCTGGACTTCGCGCGCATCTTCTACCAGCCGGCCAAGAAGGAAGGCGAGCCGTGCTATCAGGTCGACGTGCAAGACCACGGTCTGGATCGCGCGCTGGATCATCAGCTCATCGAGAAGGCCAAGGCAGCGCTGGAGAAGGGCGAGCGCGTCTCGTTCATCCAGCCGGTGCGCAACGTCAACCGCACCGTGGGCGCGATGCTCTCGGGCGAGGTGGCCAAGCGCTACGGCCACGAGGGTCTGCCGGATGATTCCATCCACATCCAGATGCAGGGCACGGCCGGCCAGTCGTTTGGCGCGTTCCTCGCACATGGCATCACGCTGGATCTGGTGGGCGATGGCAACGACTACGTGGGCAAGGGCCTGTCGGGCGGCCGCGTGATCGTGCGCCCGCCGCATGAATTCCGCGGCGAGCCGACCAGCAACATCATCGTCGGCAACACCGTGTTGTACGGCGCGCTGGCCGGCGAGGCCTTCTTCAACGGCGTGGCCGGCGAGCGCTTCGCAGTGCGTAACTCCGGCGCCACCACCGTGGTGGAAGGCACGGGCGACCACGGCTGCGAGTACATGACCGGCGGCACCGTCGTCGTGCTGGGCGCCACCGGCCGCAACTTTGCGGCGGGCATGTCGGGCGGCGTGGCCTACGTCTATGACGAAGACGGTCTGTTCGACAAGCGCTGCAACACGGCGCAGGTCGCGTTGGAGTCCGTGCTGTCGGCGGCAGACCAGGAGAAGGCGCACACGCAGTCGACCTGGCACAAGGTCGATGGCGAGCGCGTGCTCGACGAGCAACTGCTCAAGGCGCTGGTGGAAAAGCACTTCCGCTACACCGGCTCCGAGCGTGCCAAGGAACTGCTGGCCGACTGGAGCAACGCGCGCCGCCGCTTCGTCAAGGTCTTCCCGACCGAGTACAAGCGCGCGCTGACCGAGATGTACGAGCGCGAACAGGAAGCTGCCCGCGAACAGATCGCGGCCTGAGCTGACTCCAAGCGACTAGGCGGGTGGTTGATCCCACAAGATCCATCACCCGCCGCCACTGAATAAACGCAACCTCACAAGACAGGCCCGAGCGCCCGGCAAGCGATGCTGTGCCGGAAGGAGTCGGGTCAGGAAGGACATCATGGGCAAGGCGACCGGTTTTCTCGAATTTCCCCGCCAGAACGAGGCATACGAAGCGCCCGAAGCGCGCGTGAAGCATTACAAGGAGTTCGTGTTCGCGCTGGCGGACAACGAAGCCAAGATCCAGGGCGCACGCTGCATGGACTGCGGCATCCCGTTCTGCAACAACGGCTGCCCGGTCAACAACATCATCCCGGACTTCAACGACTTGGTGTACCGCCAGGACTGGAAGACCGCGATCGAAGTGCTGCACTCGACCAACAACTTCCCCGAGTTCACGGGCCGCATCTGCCCGGCACCGTGCGAAGCGGCGTGCACGCTGGGCATCAATGAACTGCCGGTCGGTATCAAGTCGATCGAGCACGCCATCATCGATAAGGCCTGGGAAGAGGGCTGGGTTGCGCCGCAAGTGCCCAAGCACAAGACCGGCAAGACCGTGGCTGTGGTCGGCTCGGGCCCCGCTGGCATGGCCGCTGCGCAGCAACTGGCGCGCGCGGGCCACGACGTGACGCTGTTCGAGAAGAACGACCGCATCGGCGGCCTGCTGCGTTACGGCATCCCCGACTTCAAGCTGGAAAAGGCGCAGATCGACCGCCGCATACAGCAGATGGAAGCCGAAGGCGTGACGTTCCGCACGGGCGTGATGGTGGGCAACGCAACGATGCCCGCAGGCATCGTCAACGACGCACGCGAAACCATCGCTGCCGACGACATCCTCAAGCAATTCGACGCCGTCGTGCTGACCGGTGGCTCGGAAGTGCCGCGCGATCTGCCGGTGCCGGGCCGTGATCTGGACGGCGTGCACTACGCGCTCGAATTCCTGATCCCGCAGAACAAGGAAGTGGCTGGCGACGCGCCGAACCCGATCCGCGCGGACGGCAAGCACGTTATCGTGATCGGTGGTGGCGACACCGGTTCCGACTGCGTGGGCACGTCCAACCGCCATGGTGCTGCATCGGTCACGCAGTTCGAACTGCTGCCGCGCCCGCCGGAAGAGGAAAACAAGCCGCTGGTGTGGCCGTACTGGCCGATCAAGCTGCGCACGTCGTCGTCGCATGACGAAGGTTGCGAGCGCGACTGGTCGGTGGCCACCAAGGAGCTCATCGGCGAGAACGGCCGTGTGACGGGTCTGAAGGCTGTGCGCCTGGAGTGGAAGGACGGCAAGATGAGCGAGGTCGAAGGCAGTGAGTTCACGCTCAAAGCCGACCTCGTGCTGCTGGCGATGGGCTTTACCAATCCGGTCGGCGGCGTGCTGGATGCCTTTGGCGTGACCAAGGATGCGCGCAACAACGCGCGTGCCTCCACCGAAGGCGACAACGCCTACGCCACCAATGTGCCGAAGGTGTTTGCCGCCGGTGACGTGCGCCGTGGCCAGTCGCTGGTCGTGTGGGCCATCCGCGAAGGCCGTCAGGCTGCGCGCTCGGTGGACGCGTTTCTCATGGGCCATACGGAACTGCCGCGCTGACCACGTGGTTGACCGTTTGATCCAGGGCCCGCTTCTGCGGGCCTTTTTCTTTGCGGCGCGTGAGTTGCGTTGTGACAGGGTCGTTATGCCTCATGGTTTACATCGACATGGTTTACATGAGTGCAGCACGGCGGGGCGGATTTCTAGAATGAAATGCCCCCCGACCTTCACGCCACGATGCGAGCCTGCGACAGCAATTTGTGCGCAGATGTGCCCGATGCGCCCGACCTGCGGCGCCGCAAGACTATTGTCTGGCTGGGCGCGCTGCCGGTAGCCGTGACTCTGCCGGCGCGCGCCGAACTGCTGGGCTACCCGTCGCATCCGCTGCGATTGGTTGTGCCGGCTGCCGAGGGCAGCGTATTCGACGCGGTTGCGCGATCGCTCGCCATGCAATTGCAGCAGCAGATCGGCCGTCTGGCCGATGTGGACGACCGCCCGGCTGCCAATGGCATGGCCGCCGGTGATCTGGTTGCGCGTGCGCCGTCCGACGGCCACACACTGCTGCTTCAGCAAACGACGTTCGTTGTGCAGCCCGCGCTGGAGCCGGCGCCGTACGATCCGCTGCGTGACTTCCAGCCGGTGGCCATGGTGGCGACGCTTCCGTTGTTCCTGGCAGTCGATGCGCGATTGTCGATCACCTCCGTCGGCGAGTTGATCGCCCAGGCGCGTGGGGAATCTGTTTCCGTCAATTGCGGCTCAGACATCCTCGGCACCTGGTCCCACCTCGTCGCCGAGCAGTTTGTGCGCGACTACGCATTTCACGCACCGCACGTGGCCGTCCGCGGCGAGGCCGGACTCGTGCAGCAAGTGCTGGCCGGGCGGATGGCGGCGTGTTTCGCCGGCTATCCGAGCCTGTCGACAGGGGTGTCCAGTGGCCAGTTGCGGCTGCTGGGCGTGACGGGGTCGGCGCGTTCGTCGTTCTCGCCCACCACGCCCACCTTGCGCGAGGCGGGCCTCGCCGGGTTTGACTACAGCGCTTGGGTTGGGGCGTTCATGCCGGCACGTACGCCCAAGCCGCTGTCGATGCGCGCAGCAACTGAATTCCGCCGCGCGCTCGATTCAAGGGATGTTCTCGCCACATTGCGCGCTGGGGGCTTCGAGCCAGAATGGAACGCGCCCGATGCCCTCGCCCAGGCGGCGCGCCGTGACGCTAACCACTGGCAGGCGCTGATCCGTCAGGTAGATCTGCGCGTCGATACCGGCGAATGAGTTTTTGGTCGCCTCGCTTTGTGCACCACTTTCAGCGGGCAGCAAGACCATAGATCAGCAACGCGGCGCTCAAGCCACACTAACTGTAGGTAAGCGTGGAGTGACTGACGGGCTCCACGGGTTTCCACCTATAATGGCGGGCCGTATCGAGCCGGTACGGCTAGCGAACATAACAAGATGCGGTCCGCCTTAAGCGTCACCTAGGGCCGCCAACCTGCCGAGCCCTCAGCACCGAACTCCACCGTGTCCACCCAGCCCACCAACGCCGTCGTCGAGCTTGATCAGGTCGATTTTGCCTACCAGCCAGGCGCACGGCGCATCCTGTCCGGTCTGTGCATGCGTGTACCCAAGGGCAGCGTTGTGGCCGTCATGGGTGGTTCGGGCTGCGGCAAGACAACGATCCTGCGCTTGATCGGCGGGCAGGTTGGGGCGGCAGCCGGCACCGTGCGCGTGCACGGTCAGGACATCGGCGCCATGGACAAACCGGCGCTGTACGCGGCGCGTCGTCAGATGGGCATGCTGTTTCAGTTCGGCGCGCTGTTTACGGATATGTCCGTGTTCGACAATGTGGCATTCCCATTGCGCGAACATACCGAGCTGCCCGAGCCCCTCATCCGCGATCTGGTGCTGATGAAGCTCAACGCCGTCGGCTTGCGCGGTGCGCGTGACCTCATGCCCTCGCAGATTTCCGGCGGCATGGCGCGGCGCGTGGCGCTGGCGCGTGCGATTGCGCTGGACCCGTCGCTCATCCTCTACGACGAGCCGTTCGCCGGGCTGGACCCGATCTCGCTGGGCCTCACCGCCTCGCTCATCCGCAAGCTGAACGACGCGCTGGGCGCGACCAGCATCATCGTCTCGCACGATGTGCAGGAGACGTTCCATATTGCCGACTACGTGTACTTCATCGCCAATGGTGGCATTGCCGCCGAGGGCACGCCGGCCGAGTTGACCGCCTCGACCGATCCGTTCGTGCGCCAGTTCGTGCATGGCGAGGCGGATGGCCCCGTGCCGTTCCACTATCCGGGCGTGCCGCTGGCCGAAGACTTTGGCCTGGGCAAGAACGGAGGCGGACAATGATTTCCAGCATCGGCTTCCTCGTTCGCGGACTGATCAGCCGCCTGGGGTATGCGACACGCACGCTGTTCGCGCTGTTCGCCGCCTCGGGCGACGTGCTGCGCCGCCCACGCCTGGTGATCGAGCAACTGCGTTTCATCGGCAACGACTCGTTCATCATCATTGCGGTGTCGGGGTTGTTTGTCGGCTTCGTGCTTGGCTTGCAGGGCTACTACACGCTCAATCGCTATGGCTCCGAGCAGGCGTTGGGCCTGCTGGTGGCGCTGTCGCTGGTGCGTGAGCTGGGCCCGGTGGTGACGGCGTTGCTGTTTGCCGGCCGCGCCGGTACGTCGCTCACCGCTGAAATCGGCCTGATGAAAGCCGGCGAGCAGTTGATCGCCATGGAGATGATGGCCGTCGACCCGCTGGCCCGTGTGCTGGCGCCGCGCTTCTGGGCGGGTTTCATCGCCATGCCGCTGCTGGCGGCGATCTTCAGCGCGGTCGGTATTCTGGGCGGATACTTTGTCGGTGTGGGCCTGATCGGCGTGGACCCCGGGGCGTTCTGGTCGCAGATGCAGGCCGGTGTAGACGTGCTGGACGACGTCGTCAACGGCGTCATCAAGAGTGTGGTGTTCGGCGTGGCCGTGACTTTTATCGCGCTCTATCAGGGCTACGAGGCCAAGGCGACGCCTGAAGGCGTGTCGCGTGCAACGACCCGCACCGTGGTGATCGCATCGCTGGCCGTGTTGGCGCTGGACTTTGTGCTGACGGCGCTGATGTTCAGCTGATCCGTCAGACATTCAACGAGAAAGAATCATGCGTAAGAGCCTCCTCGATTTCTGGGTCGGACTGTTCGTGCTGGTGGGCATCGTGGCGCTGCTGTTTCTGGCGCTCAAGGCCGGCAATATGAGCGCGTTCTCCTTTTCCAAGACCTACCAGGTGAAAGCTGCCTTCGACAACATCGGCGGCCTGAAGGTACGTGCGCCGGTCAAGAGCGCGGGCGTGGTGGTCGGCCGTGTGTCGCAGATCCTGTTCGACGATAAGACCTACCAGGCCACCGTCGTGCTCGACATGGACCAGCGCTACCAGTTTCCGAAGGACAGCTCGGCCAAGATCCTGACCTCGGGCCTGCTGGGCGAGCAGTACATCGGCATCGAGCCGGGTGGCGATGAGGCCATGCTGGCCAGCGGCAGCAAGATCACGATGACGCAGTCGGCGGTGGTGCTGGAGAACCTGATCAGCCAGTTCCTGTACAGCAAGGCCGCAGATGCCGGTGCTGGCAGCAATGGCAGCAACGCCGGCGGAGCCAAGCCGGCCGAGGGCAGTGGGAGCAAATAAATCATGAAAACAACAACGTCCATCCACAGATTGCGCAGTTTCACACTGGCGCTGGCGGCGGGTGTTTCGCTGCTGGCAGGCTGCGCCACGGGCCCGAATGCCAATCCGGCCGATCCGATCGAGCCGTTCAACCGCGAGGTCTTCCGTATCAACGAAGATCTCGACAAGGGTGTGCTCAAGCCCGTTGCGCAAACCTATGTCGATGTGGTGCCGTCGCCGGCGCGCACGGCGGTGTCGAACTTCTTCTCCAACGCGGGTGACGTCTATTCGGCCGTCAACAACCTGCTGCAGCTCAAAGGCACCGCCGCGCTGGAAGACACCATGCGCGTGGCGATCAACACCGTGCTGGGCCTGGGCGGTCTGATCGATATCGCGTCGGATGCCGGTCTGCCCAAGCACAAGGAAGACTTTGGCCAGACGCTGGGTGTCTGGGGCGTGCCGGCCGGCCCGTATGTGGTGTGGCCGCTGCTGGGCCCGAGCACCGTGCGTGACACGGCAGGCTTCCTGGTCGACTGGCAGTTGGACCCGTTGACGTACTGGCACAACAGCACAATCACGTATTCGCTGGCTGCGCTGCGGGTGGTTGATGTGCGCGCCAGCCTGCTCGGCATCAGCAACGTGCTGGAAGAGGGCGCTGTCGATAAGTACACCTTCATGCGCGATGCCTATCTGCAGCGCCGCCGCTACCTGATTTACGACGGCAATCTGCCGGAAGATCGGGACAACAAGAAATCGTCGGACAAGTCGTCCGATTCCGGTGATGCAACCGTGTCGCCGTATCAGCGCTTTACACCCAACTGGCCGGTGTTCCGCCGCTGATTCGCCACACGTAACAGCGTCGCCTCAAAGGTGACAAGGCGTAAAACTGACCGGCCCGGGCGAACTCGCCAGCGGTCGGTCTGTTCTAATCGCCAACAAGATTGCGGCCAGCGTGCCGCAAGCGACCCAAAAATCACGCTAGAAGGACGCGCTATGTTGAAGAAACTCCTCCGCCCCCTGTTCACTGGTCTGGCGCTGACCGCTGCCGTGGCTGCTGCTCCCGTGTACGCACAAGAGGCTGACGCACAAACCACCGTCAAGACCGCTGTGGACGACGTGCTGACCACCATCAAGGGCGACCCGGACCTGCGCGGCGGCAACATGGCCAAGGTCTTCCAACTGGTCGACCAGAAGATCGTGCCGCGCGCTGACTTCAAGCGCACCACGCAAATCGCCATGGGCCGCTTCTGGAACCAGGCGTCGCCCGAGCAGCAGCAACAGATTCAGGACGGTTTCAAGACGCTGCTGATCCGCACCTACGCTGGCGCGCTGTCGAACGTGAAGAACCAGACCGTCACGTATAAGCCGTTCCGCGCTGACCCGGCCGACACTGACGTGGTGGTGCGCTCGACCGTCAACAACAACGGCGAGCCGGTGGCGCTGGACTACCGCATGGAGAAGACCGCCAACGGCTGGAAGGTCTACGACATCAACATCAGCGGTCTGTGGCTGTCGGAAACCTACAAGAACCAGTTTGCCGACGTCATCAGCAAGAAGGGTGGCGTGGCTGGCCTGGTGCAATTCCTGGACGATCGCAACGCTCAGCTCGCCAAGGGGCCGGCAAAGTAAGCGGGCTTCCTGTAATATCCACACAGCGGTCAACTTTGGCCGCTGTTTCTTTTTCTGACTCGATCATGTTGACCTTGTCCGGCCCGCTGACTCAGCTTGAAGCGCCGCGCGTTCTGCGCGAGGGCGAGGCGCAGCTTGGCCAGACGCGCGAAGCGGGCACTGCCACGCTGCGCGTCGATTGCAGCGGGTTGTCGCAGGTCGATTCTTCCGCGCTGGCGGTGCTGCTGTCGTGGCAGCGCACGGCGCAGTCCGCCGGTATCGCACTCGATATCGCAGGCGCCCCTGAGGCGCTATCCAATCTCGCCATGCTTTACGGCGTCGAGTCTCTGCTGGCCGTTGTGCCGGCGTCCGCTGAACACCACCACGCGCGACATTGAGGCGGCGTCCGGTGCGGGGCAGCATCTTCCCCAACATCGCGATGCCGCGCCCCGGCCAGGGCGCCGCGCGTGCTTCTGGCAACTCTGGTGCCGTGCTGTAAGTCGCGCCGCCGTCTGTTGGTGCAGTTCCCCTATAATTCTGGGTTTGTCGCTCTGCCGCCGCCATGCGCGGCGTTCGCGGCCGCTACGATCATGTGAATCGGCGGTCACGAGATGCGCAGGGTAGTTCACTTTGTCGGCCATGAAAGCCATCGAAATCGCTGACGTCCGCAAGCGCTACAAGTCGTTGCAAGCGCTCAAGGGCGTGAGCCTGTCTGTCGAGCAGGGCGAATTTTTCGGCCTGCTGGGTCCCAACGGCGCGGGCAAGACCACGCTGATCTCCATCCTCGCGGGCCTGAATCGTGCCGATTCCGGCAGCGTGCGCGTGCTCGGTCACGATGTCGTGTCCGATTACCGCACGGCGCGCCGCAAGCTCGGTGTGGTGCCGCAGGAACTGGTATTCGATCCGTTCTTCACGGTACGCGAAACGCTGCGTCTGCAGTCGGGCTACTTCGGCCTGACCAATAATGACGATTGGATCGACGAGGTCATGGCCAACCTGGACCTGACCAACAAGGCCGATGCCAACATGCGTGCGCTATCGGGCGGCATGAAGCGCCGCGTGCTGGTGGCGCAGGCATTGGTACACCGCCCGCCGGTGATCGTGCTGGACGAGCCGACCGCCGGTGTGGACGTCGAACTGCGCCAGACGCTATGGAAGTTCATCTCGCGTCTGAACCGCGAGGGCCACACCGTCGTGCTGACCACGCACTACCTGGAAGAGGCTGAATCCCTGTGCGACCGCATCGCCATGCTCAAGTTTGGTGAGGTGGTGGCGCTGGACCGCACGGCCAACCTGCTGTCGCAGTTTGCTGGGCTGCAACTGGTGCTGAGCTTCTCGAACGGCACGTTGCCGGCGTCGCTTGAAGGCCTGCGCCAGCCGGGCAACCACGGTGAGCGCAGTGTGCGCCTGCGTCTGTCGGGTTACGGCGAGGTCGAGCAGATTCTCTCCACCTGCCGCCAAGCCGGCTGCGAGATCGACGACATGGAAGTCGCCAAGGCCGATCTGGAAGACGTGTTCGTGCAGATCATGCGCCGCGAAGGTGGAATCCCCGCCGTGCCACAAACACCCGAGACCGCACTGGAGCCCGCAGCATGAGCGCCATTCCTGAAAGCCTGCCGGGCCGCTGGGTCGGTTTCCGCACGCTGCTGTACAAGGAGGTGCTGCGCTTCTGGAAGGTGAGCTTTCAGACCGTGGCCGCGCCGGTGCTGACGGCGCTGCTGTACCTGCTGATCTTCGGCCATGTGCTGGAAGACCGCGTGAAGGTGTTCGATCAACTGAGCTACACCGCTTTCCTGGTGCCTGGCCTGGTGATGATGAGCGTGCTGCAGAACGCGTTTGCGAACAGCTCGTCGTCGCTCATCCAGTCGAAGATCACCGGCAACCTGGTGTTCATCATGCTGCCGCCGCTGTCGCACTGGGAGATGTTCGGCGCCTATGTGTGCGCCTCCGTCATCCGCGGTCTGGCCGTGGGGTCGGGCGTGCTGGTGGTGACGACCCTGTTCGCGCATCTGCACTTCGCGCAGCCGCTGTGGATCATCGTGTTTGCCGTGCTGGGGGCCGCCGTGCTCGGCACGCTGGGGTTGATCGCCGGTATCTGGGCCGAGAAGTTCGACCAGCTCGCGGCGTTCCAGAATTTCTTGATCGTGCCGGCCACCTTCCTGGCGGGCGTGTTCTATTCGATCCATTCACTGCCGCCGTTTTGGCAGGCGGTGTCCCACGCCAACCCGTTCTTCTACATGATCGACGGCTTCCGCTACGGCTTCTTCGGCGTGTCCGATGTGCCGGTGGCGACGAGCCTCGGCGTGATGCTGATCGCGCTGGTCGTGGTGGGGGGGATTGCCCTGCAGATGCTGCGCACGGGCTACAAGCTGCGCCATTGATGCGTCTATAAAATCAACACGACGCACCACCCTAACGTTTTGCAGGAGAGGGAAGGCCATGTTGCCCACACCCGAACAAGTCAAGCAGTACATCGAAACCGGCCTGCCGTGCGAACACCTCGAAGTCGAGGGCGACGGCCAGCATTTCTTCGCCACCATCGTCAGCGCGCAGTTTGAAGGCAAGCGGTTGATCCAGCGTCACCAGCTCGTCTATGCCGCATTGGGTGATCGCATGCGCGCGGAGATTCACGCGCTGTCCATGAAGACGCTCACCCCGGCGGAGTGGCAGTCCTGATGGCCGAGCTTGATCCCACCCCGGTAGCCACTGAAACCGATTCCGATCTTGCGCTCGCTGAGCGCCCCCTGCGAACTGACCGACGTGACGTCTCGCTCATGGACAAACTGCTGATTGAAGGCAATGGCCCGCTGTCGGGCGAAATCCGCGTGTCTGGCGCCAAGAACGCCGCGCTGCCCATCATGTGCGCCGCGTTGCTGACGCCCGAGGCGCTGGCGCTGAACAACGTGCCCAACCTGCAAGACGTGCGCACGATGCTCAAGCTGCTGCGCCAGATGGGGGTGGAAGGCGCGCTGGATGGCCACAACCTCACACTCGATGCCGCGAACATCCATTCGCCGGAAGCGCCGTACGACTTGGTGAAGACCATGCGCGCGTCGATCCTGGTGCTGGGTCCGCTGCTGGCGCGCTTCGGTCACGCACGCGTGTCGCTGCCGGGTGGCTGTGGCATTGGTGCACGCCCGGTCGACCAGCACATCAAGGGCCTGCAGCAGATGGGTGCCGAGATCGTCATCGAACACGGCTACATCGAAGCCAAGCTCGCCAATGGCGCCAAACGCCTGAGCGGCGCGCGCATCGTCACCGATATGGTGACGGTGACCGGCACCGAAAACCTGCTGATGGCCGCCGCGCTGGCTGATGGTGAGACCGTGCTCGAAAACGCCGCACGCGAGCCCGAGGTGACCGACCTCGCGAACCTGCTCGTCAAGATGGGCGCGCGCATCGAAGGCATCGGTACCGACCGCCTAGTGATCCAGGGCGTCGAATCGCTCAAGGGCGCCGAGCACACGGTGATTGCCGATCGCATTGAAGCCGGTACTTTCCTGTGCGCCGTGGCTGCGGCTGGCGGTGACGTGACGCTGCGCGGTGTGCCGCCGGGCATCCTCGATGCGGTGCTCGACAAGCTGCGCGAAGCCGGCGTGACGCTCACCACCGGCGACGACTGGATCCGCGTGCAGATGACCGGCCGCCCGAAGGCGGTCAGCTTCCGCACCTCGGAATATCCGGCGTTCCCGACCGACATGCAGGCGCAGTTCATGACGCTCAATGCCATTGCGGAAGGCGCTGCGACGGTGACGGAGACAATCTTCGAGAACCGCTTCATGCACGTGCAGGAACTCAACCGACTGGGCGCCAATATCGTCATCGACGGCAAGACGGCGATGGTGACGGGCGTCGAGCAATTGTCGGGCGCGACCGTGATGGCGACTGACCTGCGCGCTTCGGCCAGCCTGGTCATTGCCGGCCTGATCGCGCAGGGCGAAACGCTGGTTGACCGCATCTATCACCTCGACCGCGGCTACGACCGCATCGAAGACAAGCTCTCCGCCGTGGGCGCAAAAATCCGCCGCATCTCGGCATAAGGCACAGACAAGGTCCGCCATGAACGCATTCCAGTCCGCCTCCAACCAGCTCACGCTGGCGCTCTCCAAGGGCCGCATCTTTGAAGAGACGCTGCCGCTGCTCAAGGCTGCCGGCATCGAGGTGACCGAAGATCCGGAAACCTCGCGCAAGCTGATTTTGCCGACGTCGGACCCGGCGCTGCGCGTGATCATCGTGCGTGCCTCCGACGTGCCGACGTATGTGCAGTACGGCGCGGCGGACTTTGGCGTGGCTGGCCGCGACGTGCTGATGGAGCACGGCATGGCGGGCCTGTATGCGCCCATCGACCTGAACATTGCCCGCTGCCGCATGTCGGTGGCGGTGCCCAAGGGCTTCGACTACGCCAACGCGGTGCGCCAGGGCGCGCGCCTGTCGGTGGCGACGAAGTATCTGAACACCGCGCGTGAACACTTCGCCAAGAAGGGCGTGCACGTCGACCTGATCAAGCTGTACGGTTCGATGGAACTGGGCCCGCTGGTGGGCCTGGCCGATGCCATCGTCGACCTGGTCAGCACCGGCGGCACGCTGCGCGCGAACAACCTCGTCGAGGTGGAAGAGATTGTGCAGATCTCGTCCCGACTGGTCGTCAACCAGGCTGCGCTGAAGCTCAAGCGCGAGCGGTTGGCGCCAATCCTCGACGCTTTCGAGCGCGCTTCCGCCCAGGATGCGCGCGTCGGAGAACCCGCATGAGCCTGACCATCCGTAAGCTGGATTCGGCCGAAGCCGGATTCGCGGCGCAACTGCGCCAGGTGCTCGCCTTCGAGGCGAGCGAAGACGAAGCGATCGACCGCGCTGCCGCGCAGATCCTGGCCGACGTGAAAGCCCGCGGCGATGCTGCCGTGCTAGAAGCCACGCAGCGCTTCGACCGCATTGAAGCCGACAGCGTGGCCGCGCTGGAACTGTCGCCCACCACGCTGCAAGCTGCGCTGGATGGCCTGGAGCCCAAACGTCGCGCCGCGCTGGAAGCCGCTGCCGCCCGTGTGCGTGCCTATCACGAGAAGCAGAAGCTGGAATGCGGCACGCATAGCTGGGAATACGCCGAAGCCGACGGCACGGTGCTGGGCCAGAAGGTCACGCCACTCGATCGCGTGGGCATCTACGTGCCGGGCGGCAAGGCGGCGTATCCGTCGTCGGTGCTGATGAACGCGATTCCGGCACGCGTGGCCGGCGTCAAAGAGATCATCATGGTGGTGCCCACGCCGGGTGGCGTGCGCAATGAGTTGGTGCTGGCTGCGGCGTGCATCGCCGGGGTGGACCGCGTGTTCACCATCGGCGGCGCACAGGCTGTGGGCGCACTCGCTTATGGCACGGATACCGTCCCCGCCGTCGACAAGATCGTCGGCCCGGGCAACGCCTATGTGGCCGCCGCCAAGCGCCGCGTGTTCGGCACGGTTGGCATTGACATGATTGCCGGGCCGTCCGAGATTCTCGTGATTTGCGACGGCACGACCGACCCGGATTGGGTGGCGATGGACCTGTTCTCGCAAGCCGAGCACGATGAGCTGGCCCAGTCGATCCTGCTGTGCCCGAACGCCGAATTCATCGCGCAGGTCGAAGCGAGCATCAACCGCCAGCTCGAAGACATGCCGCGCCGGAGCGTGATTGCCGAATCGCTGTCGGGCCGTGGCGCGCTGGTCAAGGTGCGCGACATGGAAGAGGCGTGCGATATTGCCAACGATATCGCGCCCGAGCACCTGGAGATTTCCGCCGAGAACCCGCGACAGTGGGCCGAACGCATCCGCCACGCGGGCGCGATCTTCCTCGGCAAGTACACCAGTGAATCGCTGGGCGACTATTGCGCGGGTCCGAACCACGTGCTGCCGACCTCGCGCACGGCGCGTTTCTCGTCGCCGCTGGGCGTGTATGACTTCATCAAGCGTTCAAGCCTGATCGAGGTGAGCGAAGCCGGCGCGCAGATGCTGGGCGAGATTGCCGCGGAGCTGGCCTACGGCGAAGGCCTGCAGGCCCACGCCCGCAGCGCCGAGTACCGCCTGCAACGCACTGCCTCCGAATAACACTCGCCACACGCACGATGACTGCCACCGCCCCGGCCCAAGCCTCTTTGGATGATCTGCTCGCCCGCATCGTGCGCGACGACGTGCGCGCCATGGGCGCGTACCACGTACCCGACGCGACCGGCATGATCAAGCTGGACGCGATGGAGAACCCGTACCACCTGCCGGCGATGCTGCGCGAGGCGCTGGGCAAGCGTCTGGCCGAGGTGGCGCTCAACCGCTACCCTGTGCCGACCGCAGACGCGCTCAAGGCGCAGCTCAAGCGCGTGATGCACGTGCCGGCCGGTGCCGAGGTGCTGCTGGGCAATGGCTCGGACGAGATCATCAGCATGATCGCCATTGCCGCGGCCAAGCCGGGCGCGACCGTGCTGGCGCCGCTGCCGGGCTTCGTGATGTATGCGATGTCGGCGCAGTTGCTGGGCTTGAACTTTGTTGGCGTGCCGCTCAAGGCGGACCTCACGCTCGACCGCGAAGCGATGTTGGCCGCCATGGCCGAGCACCAGCCCGCCGTCATCTACCTGGCGTATCCGAACAACCCGACCGGCAACCTGTTCGACGCCGCTGACATGGATGCCATCATCCATGCTGCCCGCGGTCCGGTTTGCCAGAGCCTGGTGGTGGTCGACGAGGCCTATCAGCCGTTCGCGCAGCACAGCTGGATGCCGCGTCTGCCGGACTTCGACCACCTGCTGGTCATGCGCACCGTTTCCAAGCTGGGCTTGGCGGGTATCCGCCTGGGTTACGTGGCTGGTCACCCCAAGTGGATCGCTGAGCTGGACAAGGTGCGCCCGCCGTATAACGTGAATGTGCTGACCGAAGCCACCGCGGCTTTCGTCCTTGACCACGCCGATGTGCTCGATGCCCAGGCAGCGACCCTGCGTGCTGAACGCACCAAACTGACCGCGGCGCTGTCTGCCCAGCCGAGCGTGACGGTGTTCCCGAGCGCAGCCAACTTCCTGCTGCTGCGCGTACCCGATGCGGCCGGATTGTTCGAGAAGCTGCTCAAACGGCGGGTTCTGGTCAAAAACGTCAGTAAAATGCACCCATTGCTGGCCAACTGTCTGCGCGTGACGGTCAGCAATCCCGAAGAAAACGCGCAATTTCTCGATGCCTTTGCCGCATCGCTGCAGGAAGCCCCATGAGCCGCCCCACCAGTCGTCGCGTTGAGGTCACTCGCAACACCTCTGAAACGCAGATCCGCGTCGCCCTTGATTTGGACGGCACGGGCAAGCAGACGCTGAACACCGGCGTCCCCTTCCTCGACCACATGCTCGACCAGATCGCCCGTCACGGCATGGTCGACTTGGACGTCTCGGCCACCGGCGACACCCATATCGACGATCATCACACCGTGGAAGACGTCGGCATCACGCTGGGCCAAGCCGTTGCCAAGGCCATTGGCGACAAGAAGGGCATCGTGCGCTACGGCCACAGCTACGTGCCGCTGGATGAAGCCCTGTCGCGCGTGGTGATCGACTTCTCCGGCCGTCCGGGCCTGGAGTTCCACGTGCCGTTCACGCGTGCGCGCGTGGGCAATTTTGACGTGGACCTGTCTATCGAATTCTTCCGCGGGTTCGTCAATCATGCCGGCGTGACACTGCATATCGACAACCTGCGCGGCGTCAACGCGCATCACCAGATCGAGACCGTGTTCAAGGCCTTTGGCCGTGCACTGCGCATGGCGGTTGAGCTGGATCCGCGCGCCGCCGGCACGATTCCGTCGACCAAGGGCACGCTCTGATCCATCGCATCGGCCTGGCCGAGCGTTCCTGACACCACGACCCGGCCGCCGATCCCATGGATCTGACCAAGAGCTTTTTCTCGCTGCTCGCGCTGATCAACCCGATCGGGGCGATCCCGTTCTTCATCAGTCTGACCGAGAGCCAGACGGATGCGGAAAAGCGTCGCACCATCAAAGTCGCGTCGATTTCGGTGGCGATCGTGATTGGCCTGTCCGCGTTGCTGGGCGAGCAGATCATCGGCTTTTTCGGATTTTCGGTCGGCTCGCTCCAGGTGGGCGGCGGGATCATCATGATCATGATCGCGCTGAACATGCTGAACGCGCAGACCAGCCGCACCAAGGCCACGCCCGAAGAAGAGGACGAGGCCGGTGCCAAGGCCAGCATCGCCGTCGTGCCGCTGGCGATTCCGCTGCTCACGGGCCCGGGGTCGATCAGCACGGTGATCGTCTATGCCGGCAAGACCCAGCATTGGTGGCAACTGCTGCTTCTGGCGGGTGTAGGGGTGGCGATCGCGGCTGTGGTATGGGTTGTGCTGCGTGCCGCCGAGCCGATCGCGCGTGTTATCGGCCGCACCGGCATCAACGTCGGTACGCGGTTGATGGGGTTGATCTTGGCGGCGCTGGCCGTGGAATTCATTGTCGACGGGCTGAAAACCCTGTTGCCTGTACTCAAATCATGACTACGATTGCAATTGTCGATTACGGCATGGGCAACCTGCGCTCGGTAGCGCAGGCCCTGCGTACGGTGGCTCCGGAAGCCGATGTGCGCATCAGTGCGCAAGCTGACGAGATTCGCGCGGCTGACCGCGTAGTGCTGCCGGGGCAGGGCGCCATGCCGGATTGCATGGCCGCCTTCGACCAATCGGGCTTGCGCGAAGCTGTGCTCGAAGCGTCCCGTACCAAGCCGATGCTCGGCGTGTGCGTGGGCGAACAGATGCTGCTTGAGCGCAGCACCGAGGCGCGCCCGGGCCAGAAATATACCCAAGGGCTGGGCTTGATTGGCGGCGAGGTGGTTCGCTTCGATCTAGACGGCCAGTTGCAACCGGACGGTTCGCGGTACAAAGTGCCTCAGATGGGCTGGAACCGCGTACGTCAGAGCCGCCCCCACGCACTGTGGGCGGGCGTGCCGGACGACAGCTACTTTTATTTCGTGCACAGCTACTATGCGCGGCCGGCCAATGCCGAAGAATCGGTCGGCGAGACCGAATACGGTGTGCGGTTTACCTGCGCCATCGCCCGGGATAATATTTTTGCCACACAGTTTCACCCGGAAAAAAGTGCGCAAGCCGGCCTCCAGATCTACCGCAATTTTGTGCACTGGAATCCGTGACGCCAGCGGCTGCGTCGCAACCGAACCCCCGTTTAAACCTACCCCCTCAACTTTGTCGTTACGACTATGCTGCTCATCCCGGCCATCGACCTGAAGGACGGTCAGTGTGTGCGCCTCAAACAAGGCGATATGGACCAAGCCACCGTGTTCTCGGAAGACCCCGCTGCCATGGCGCGGCATTGGGTCGAGCAGGGCGCCCGCCGCTTGCACCTCGTCGACCTGAATGGCGCGTTCGCGGGCAAGCCGCGCAACGAGGCGGCCGTCAAGGCCATCCTCGCCGAGGTGGGCGATGAGATTCCCGTGCAACTCGGCGGCGGCATCCGCGATCTGGGCACCATCGAGCGTTGGCTCGACGACGGCTTGTCGTACGTCATCATCGGTACGGCGGCGGTCAAGGACCCGGGCTTTCTGCGGGACGCTTGCACGGCATTCGGCGGCCACATCATCGTCGGGCTCGATGCCAAGGACGGCAAGGTGGCGACGGACGGCTGGAGCAAGCTCTCGGGCCACGAAGTCGTGGACCTCGCCAAGAAGTACGAAGACTACGGCGTCGAAGGCATCATCTACACCGACATCGGCCGCGACGGCATGCTGCAGGGCATCAACATCGATGCCACCGTCAAGTTGGCCCAGTCGGTGAAGATTCCGGTGATCGCCAGCGGTGGCCTGTCCAACCTGAAGGACATCGACCACCTGTGCGCGGTCGAAAAGGATGGCGTGGAAGGCGTGATCTGCGGCCGCGCCATCTATTCGGGCGACCTGAATTTCAAGGAAGCGCAAGCCCTCGCGGACAAACTCGGCGCTGCATGATTCTGACTCAATCAGCGGCGCTCAACGGGCACTGAGGTGCCCGACTCATCATGCTAGCCAAACGAATCATCCCCTGCCTGGACGTGACCAACGGCCGGGTGGTCAAGGGCGTCAACTTCGTCGAACTGCGCGACGCGGGCGACCCCGTTGAAATCGCACGCCGCTACGACGAGCAGGGCGCTGACGAAATCACCTTCCTCGACATCACGGCCACGTCCGACGGGCGTGATCTGATGCTGAACATCATCGAGGCGGTGGCCTCGCAGGTGTTTATTCCGCTGACGGTGGGTGGTGGCGTGCGCGCATTGGAAGACGTGCGCCGGCTGCTCAACGCGGGTGCGGACAAGATCAGCATGAACTCGTCCGCTGTCTCGAATCCGCAGCTCGTGTCGGATGCCAGCGCCCGCCATGGTGCGCAGTGCATCGTCGTGGCGATCGACGCCAAGAAGGTCTCTGCTGAAGGCGAGGCGCCGCGCTGGGAAGTCTTTACGCATGGCGGCCGCAAAGGCACGGGGCTGGATGCGGTGGCCTGGGCGCGCGAGATGGCGCAGCGCGGCGCTGGCGAGATCCTCCTCACCAGCATGGATCGCGACGGCACCAAGGCTGGCTTTGATCTCGAACTTACGCGCGCCGTGTCTGACGCGGTGCCGGTGCCGGTCATCGCCTCGGGCGGCGTCGGCAATCTGCAGCATTTGGCTGATGGCATCAAGCTCGGCCATGCCGATGCGGTGCTGGCCGCCAGCATCTTCCACTACGGCGAATACACCGTCGGCCAGGCCAAGCGGTTCATGGCCGAGAACGGCATTCCGGTACGGATCTGATCATGACCAAGAAGTGGCTTAACAAGGTCCGCTGGGACGACAACGGCCTGGTGCCGGTGATCGTGCAGGAGCAGGGCAGCAACGATGTGCTGATGTTCGCCTTCATGAACCGTGAAGCGCTGCAGAAGACCGTGGAAACCGGCGAAGCCGTGTTTTGGTCGCGCTCGCGCAAGCGCCTGTGGCACAAGGGCGAGGAGTCTGGCCACATCCAGCAGGTACACGAGATCCGCCTGGACTGCGACGAAGACGTGGTCTTGCTCCGTGTCACACAGATCGGCGGCATCGCCTGCCATACTGGTCGCCACGCGTGCTTTTTCCAGAAGTTCGAAGGCAGCGCGGAAGATGGTGACTGGCTCACGGTTGAACCCGTGCTTAAAGACCCCGACGACATCTATGCCGGCAAGCCCGGCCACAACCATGAGTGACACCCTGCGCCGCTTGGGGCGTGTGCTCGAATCCCGCAAGCTGGCCAACGGCGGCGACCCGGAGAAGAGCTACATCGCCCGCCTGTTCAACAAGGGTGATGACGCCATCCTCAAGAAGATCGGCGAAGAGGCCACCGAGACGGTCATGGCCGCCAAGGACGCCCGCGCCGCCGGCATGACCGAGGAGGCACGCAGTAAGGTCGTCTACGAAGTGGCCGACCTGTGGTTCCACACCATGGTGCTGCTGTCGCACTTCGATCTGACGCCGGATGATGTTGTGAACGAACTGGCGCGCCGCGAAGGACTCTCAGGGTTGGAAGAGAAGGCGTTGCGCAAGTCGCAAGCTCGCGACGCCGCAGGTGACTGATCGGTGACGAATCGTCGCAGGGAGGCAGCGTGGACAACTACGGCTCAGCAGTGACAGTGACGACAGACGAAGAACGTCTTGCCGGGCTGCGGCGGCTGACGCATATCCTGTATGCGCTCTACGCCATTTTTTGGCTGACCGGCGGCATCACTGCATTGATTGCCATCATCGTCGGGTATGTTAAGCGCGACGATGTGCGCGGCACGCTGTACGAGTCGCACTTTCGTTGGCAGATCCGTTCGTTCTGGTGGTGCGTACTGTGGTGTGCGATCGGCGTGATGCTCATTCCGCTGGCTTTTATCGGCTTTGCGGTGCTGTGGGTTCTGGGCATCTGGATGCTGTATCGTATTGTGAAGGGCTGGCTGTACCTCAACGACAGCAAGCCGATGTACGCCAATCAGTAAAATCAACCAATGGCGCCGCCACCGTTGCGGCGTGACGGCACCAATCGCAGCCGTATTTACGTGGGAGTAGGACATGGGTTCCTTTAGCATTTGGCACTGGCTGATCGTGCTGGTGATCGTCATGATGGTGTTCGGCACGAAGAAGCTGCGTAACATCGGTTCGGACCTCGGTGGTGCCGTGAAGGGTTTCAAGGACG
This sequence comes from Ralstonia sp. ASV6, assembly GCF_016429285.1. Classification (GTDB taxonomy): domain Bacteria; phylum Pseudomonadota; class Gammaproteobacteria; order Burkholderiales; family Burkholderiaceae; genus Ralstonia; species Ralstonia flaminis. The sequence continues at coordinate 1,715 of NZ_JAELUI010000047.1, read as the reverse complement.
GCATGAAGGAAGGCGCCGCGGACGACAAGCCGGCCGCCCCGCAGCAGACTGCCGGTCAGCCGCCGCGCGAGCTGCACGACGCGACGACGATCGACGTCGAAGCGCGCGACAAGTCCAAGCAAGGCTGAGCACTGGCGCACGCTGACCGATGATCGATCTCGGCATCTCCAAGCTGGCGCTGATTGGCATGGTGGCGCTTGTCGTCATCGGGCCGGAGCGCCTGCCCAAAGTGGCGCGCACGGCCGGCGCTTTGCTTGGCCGCGCGCAGCGTTACATCGCCGATGTGAAGGCCGAGGTGAGCCGCGAGATCGAGCTTGAAGAGCTGCGCAAGATGCGCACCGATTTCGAGCAGGCCGCGCGCAACGTCGAGCAGACCATCCATCAGGAGGTCAGCAAGCACACGTCGGAAATCAACGAACGCCTGAACGAGGCGCTCGGCGATCCGGCGTTGCGTGAGACCTCCACTTCCGCCCCCGACTGGCGCCCAGCGCCGGGCAAGTCGCGCAACGGCCGCAACAGCTGGCGTAACAAGCAGCTGTCGATGCCCAAGTGGTATCGCCAGAAGCAGGGCGTGCGCATGTGGGCGCAATCGGGCGCCGCGCGCGTCAAGCGCCATCGTCCGCCCATCGTTGCTGCGCAGTCGCGTGGGCGTTCCTTCTTCGAATGATTCTCCGAGCACCCACCGCCGGGTGCTCTGACCGCATCCCCCTCCAGCCGACATGAGTGCCGCTCCGCTCGATCCGCAATCGCCCGAGGACGGCGCGCAGGAAACCTTCATCTCGCACCTGGTCGAACTGCGCGAGCGCATCGTCAAGGCCGGTGCGGGCGTGCTGCTGATCTTCCTGGGCCTGGTCTACTGGGCGCCGGACATCTTCAACCTGTTCTCGCGGCCGCTCATTCAGGCGCTGCCCAAGAACGGCCACATGATCGTGACGGATGTCACCGGCTCGTTCTTCGTGCCGATGAAAGTGACGCTGCTGGCGGCGTTCCTGATCGCGTTGCCGTGGGTGCTGTATCAAATCTGGCGCTTTGTGGCGCCAGGGCTGTACTCGCACGAGAAGCGCATGATCATGCCGCTGGTGGTCAGCACCTATATCCTGTTCCTCTGCGGCGTGGCGTTTGCGTATTTCCTCGTCTTCCCGACCGTGTTCAAGGTGATGGCGCACTACAACGCGCCACTGGGTGCAGAGATGTCGACCGACATCGACAAGTACCTCAGCTTTGCCATGACCACGTTCCTCGCTTTCGGCATCACCTTCGAGGTGCCGGTGGTGGTGATGGTGCTGGTGCGCTTTGGCATTGTCAGTCTGGAAAAGCTGCGCCAAGCACGTCCGTATGTGGTGGTGGGCGCGTTCGTGATTGCGGCGGTTGTCACACCACCCGATGTGATGTCGCAACTGCTGCTGGCGGTGCCGCTGTGGTTGCTGTACGAGCTGGGGCTGATCTTGGCGGCCATCTTCCTGCGCAAGACCGTGGCACCCGAGGCTGACCCCGAACATCTTCCGGTGGTGAAGGATTGATCCACTGGGCGTCGAAAAGTCCAAAGAAAAAGGCAGCCGAAGCTGCCTTTTTTTGTTGCCGTTGAAGCCGCTTATGCCGCGTACAACCAGAACTGCTCGCGTGGGAAGGTCAGCGCGTACTGGCCATCGCTCGGAGCGCTGCTGGCGTAGGCGCGCAGGCCAGTGCCCGTCGCACCGCTGGCGCGGAACAGGCAT
>NZ_JAELUI010000459.1 GCF_016429285.1 Ralstonia sp. ASV6 | reverse complement strand
ATCAAAAACTCAATTCTTGTCTGCCTCTTATTAACCGTTGAAAAGATCGGTCGACACTGCAGACCGCCGAACACCCACACTGCTGGGGCGTCTCTAACAGACAAATTACCATCCGAACGTTAATAACCATTGCACAGGTGACAAAAGCTATTTCGACCCTTTCACCTCGGCATCCTCAGTCATGAGAGACACCTTCGAGCTGCCAAGTCCTAGGAACCTGCTGGACATTTCCACGCAAGATCTCAGTCGTTCCCTGGGCCTTAATGCTAATAGGTATATTGGATGCCTTCACGATAACGATTCGACGCCGCCAAGCATCATGAGTTATTCAAACAAACGATGCGCGCACTTTGACACGCATCAATGCCCGCATCTTGCCGATTCCAACACTTCAC
>NZ_JAELUI010000458.1 GCF_016429285.1 Ralstonia sp. ASV6 | reverse complement strand
CCCCCCCCCCCCCCCCCCCCCCCCCCCCCCCCCCCCCCCCCCCCCCCCCCCCCCCCCCCCCCCCCCCCCGTCTTTTCTAGCAGAAGACGGCATACGAGTTCAGGCGCCATGTCTCGTGGGCTCGGAGCCCCCCCCCCCCCCCCCCGCTGATGCTCAACGGCCTGCGCAACCGCATCCGCGTGCAGGCTGACGGTCAGATGAAGACCGGCCGCGACGTCGTGATCGGCGCGCTGGATCATCAGCTCATCGAGCTGTCTCTTATACACATCTGACGCTGCCGACGAAGGCCGTGGGGTGGAGATCGCGGGGGGCGGGGGGGGAGGGGGAGCGGGGGGGGGGGGGGGGGGGGGGGGGGGGGGGGGGGGGGGGGGGGGGGGGGGGGGGGGGGGGGGGGG
>NZ_JAELUI010000457.1 GCF_016429285.1 Ralstonia sp. ASV6 | reverse complement strand
GGGTTGAGATGGTTCGCATGGCGGAAGCTGTCCCGTTCAGATACCACTTACGCAAGGCCCCAGGCGAGCCACAAACAGGGAAGAGCCGCGGGGTCGAATTTTGAACCCCAGGCTATGTGCATGGTCCCGTATGCACACTTTGTACGGCGGCTGAGGTATCAAGCGGTTGCTCATACCATGAATTACACTGTGCCTGACAAGTCCTAGGCGAAGAGTGGTCTTACTGCTCGCAAACAGGTGCAAGAATATAACCGGCTCTTTGTTGCCCTTCCTCCTCTTTTCTAAGAACTAACACTGTACAGTATCTAATCTGTTATTCATATCGTATCAAAACACGTCTACGACAACAAAAGGATTATCTGCGGTCGACACATAGCATTCTGGTAATGAGGCAC
>NZ_JAELUI010000456.1 GCF_016429285.1 Ralstonia sp. ASV6 | reverse complement strand
CCCCCCCCCCCCCCCCCCCCCCCCCCCCCCCCCCCCCCCCCCCCCCCCCCCCCCCCCCCCCCCCCCCCCTCACCCCCCCCCCCCCCCCCGACACCTACACTCCACGGCCTTCGTCGGCAGCGTCAGATGTGTATAAGAGACAGGTAGTTGACCTGCCCACGGTTGCCCATTACGCCTGATACGGAGGCAATGGTGACGATGCGTCTGCCCTGGCGTGCACGCACCATCGGCATCGTGAGCGGGTGCACAACGTTGTAGAAGCCGTCCAGGCTGGTCTCCAGAACCTGTCTCTTATACACATCTCCGAGCCCACGAGACATGGCGCCTGATCTCGTATGCCGTCTTGTGCTTGGAGGGGGGGGGGGGGGGGGGGGGGGGGGGGGGGGGGGGGGGG
>NZ_JAELUI010000455.1 GCF_016429285.1 Ralstonia sp. ASV6 | reverse complement strand
GTACAAAGCCTTTTTGAGGGGTTTCCTTCTCGTTAGATGCCCGCCCAGTTACTTGCTCCGTTGTGTTTGGTGGCGATGGTGACGATGGAGTCGCACTTATAACAGACGCGTCGAGCTACCTACAGCGTTGCGGGCGGGCGCTTGTGGCTGTAGCACTTTCGACGGCGGCTCCGCTAGGCTGGACACAGGCAAGTTTGAGCTGCACCACACACAATACCAGGGGGGGGCCACACCTCACCAAAAAAGGTGGACAAGCTAAAATAAAAGACTCTTAAAAATCAAAACAAAATAAAAAGAAGCGAGCGAAAGTCGTGTGACACGATGGTGCAAAGAGAGAGAGACAAAAAGGGTAGCCGTTTGAACAACAAACAAGACAAAAAAACACGCAGTGAAACG
>NZ_JAELUI010000454.1 GCF_016429285.1 Ralstonia sp. ASV6 | reverse complement strand
CCCCCCCCCCCCCCCCCCCCCCCCCCCCCCCCCCCCCCCCCCCCCCCCCCCCCCCCCCCCCCCCCCCCCCCCCCTTTTCAAGCAGAAGACGGCATACGCGATCTGGCGCCATGTCTCGTGGGCCCCCCCCCCCCCCCCACACCCAGGCGCGCAATCTCTGCGCTGTCGAGCGTCGAATATGGCCGAATCCGCACCGCCCAGTTTGAAACGGATGACTGGGCACGATTGACGATCGCGATGATGCAGTACAGCTGTCTCTTATACACATCTGACGCTGCCGACGAAGGCCGTGGAGTGTGGGGGTCGGGGGTGGGGGGGGGAGTGAGAGGGGGGGGGGGGGGGGGGGGGGGGGGGGGGGGGGGGGGGGGGGGGGGGGGGGGGGGGGGGGGGGGGGGGG
>NZ_JAELUI010000453.1 GCF_016429285.1 Ralstonia sp. ASV6 | reverse complement strand
CCCCCCCCCCCCCCCCCCCCCCCCCCCCCCCCCCCCCCCCCCCCCCCCCCCCCCCCCCCCCCCCCCCCCCCCCCAGCTCACGCAGCAGCCGGCATACGAGATCAGGCGCCATGTCTCGTGGGCTCGGAGATGTGTATCAGAGACAGGTCAGAATGGTCGTGGAGTCTGCAAAAGGTGGGCGATATTAGAACGCTGGATGATATTGCTCGGCAGTCGAATACTTGGCGACCTAAGACGTGCTTTGGCATGGGCTGTCTCTTATACACATCTGACGCTGCCGACGAAGGCCGTGGAGTGTAGATCTCGGTGGTGGCCGGAGCAGTATAAAAGGGGGGGGGGGGGGGGGGGGGGGGGGGGGGGGGGGGGGGGGGGGGGGGGGGGGGGGGGGGGGGGGGGG
>NZ_JAELUI010000452.1 GCF_016429285.1 Ralstonia sp. ASV6 | reverse complement strand
CCCCCCCCCCCCCCCCCCCCCCCCCCCCCCCCCCCCCCCCCCCCCCCCCCCCCCCCCCCCCCCCCCCCCCCCCTTTTTCACTCAGAAGACGGCATACGAGATCAGGCGCCATGTCTCGTGGGCTCGGAGATGTGTATAAGAGACAGCGTTATCACCTTGCTGGAGGGGGAGCGCGTACGCGTCGATGGCCCCGCTGATGCTGGGAGCCGCGAGGGCCGGATCGGCGATCCGATCTCGATGACGTCATCAGACTGTCTCTTATACACATCTGACGCTGCCGACGAAGGCCGTGGAGTGTAGGTCTCGGTGGTCGCCGTATGAGTAAAAAAGGGGGGGGGGGGGGGGGGGGGGGGGGGGGGGGGGGGGGGGGGGGGGGGGGGGGGGGGGGGGGGGGGGG
>NZ_JAELUI010000046.1 GCF_016429285.1 Ralstonia sp. ASV6 | reverse complement strand
CGATGGGCTCGTACTGGAAGGCGATCTCGTCGAAGCCGGCGTCGCGCGCGATTTCCGACAGCGTGTCTTCGGCGAGCTGGTCGGCCTTGGGATCTTCGTCGATGAAGAACACCGGGCGGCCCAGCACGGCGCGGCGGAATTCATGGCCGGCGGCGCGCTCGGCGCGCTTCTTGAGTTCGCCGATGAAATGCGCCAGCAGCTTGCGGAAGGGCATGGCCTGGCCCATGACCTCGGTGCTGTCGTCCATCATCGACGTGCCGAGCAGGCTCTTGAGCGAGCGCATCAGGCGGCCCTCGTAGCCGGCAAGATAATCGGTCAGCGCGGCACGCCCGTAGCTGACCAGCGGGTCTTCGGCGTGAAAGAAGATGACGGAAGGCAGCGTAACCTTGCCGTCTTCGAGCGGCAGCAGGGTGGGTGCGTCCGATCTCAGCCAGCCGACGGTGGAGTTGGACGTGCCGAAATCGACGCCGCAGGCGTTTGACATCATAGGATTGTGGCTTCTCGAGTGCAGCGGGCGGCATGCGCCTGCACGGGATATCAGGAGCGGGCGCCACCGGCGAAGGGGCGCTATTGTAGTGGCTTTGTGCGACGGATTTTCGGCCATGAGCGGTCGCCCACGAGCGACCGCTTTCAAATAGTTGAGAGTGCACGGGCAAGCGATGAAATCTCACTCCAATATTGAAGCGCTGTTCGACGGCGACAGGACGAGACTTGCGGATTGCTGTGAGCGTACCCACCCCGGCAAGCACCGTCGACATGGTCGAGCGCCAATATCACGCACGACGGCTCGCTGCTGTCATTCCCGAACTTCAAGCTTTCCGAACTCTCGTTCTGATCCGGTACGGTGCCGCCGCCATACCACTGGCAGGCCATTGCTCGCGTTGCACCAGTGGAACGCTGTGATGCATGAGTGCGCCCAAATTCTCCTAAAAATTAACTAAAGCAAGAATTAATATTGCCTCCAACTCGGTGGTCCCCTGGCGTCGGTCCTCGCCTCTCTCAGCCCACAGAGTACGTGGAGGGCCTTGAGGCCGTCTTGTGACCCACAGCGGACGTCTACCCCGTGGCACGCGCTCAAAGACGGATTCTCCCGCGCTGATCCCATCTTGTTAATTAATTAACACGTCAATTAATAGTTTGTAATCATGCGCGAATATTCTGTGGACATGGGCGGAGCGGACAGGCGGCAGCCTCCGGGCCACCATTTGGAAAAGCGGCTTGGTATTGCTGCGTTGGCAGCGGTTATGTTGCTTGGCGGTTGCGCTGTCGGCCCCGACTTCAAGTTGCCTGCGGCTCCGAAGGAAACCTCTTACACCGAGCAGCCATTACCTGCGGCTACCGCCAGTGCACCCGGATTGGGTGGTGCGTCGCAGCGTTTCGCGCACGGTGACGACATACCCGCGCAATGGTGGACGCTGTTCCATTCGACCGAAATCGACGCGCTGGTCAAGGAGGCGCTGACCAACAGCCCGACGTTGGGTGCCGCGCAGGCGACCCTTCGACAAGCCCGCGAAACGCTGAGGGCTAACCAGGGCGGACTTCTTATGCCCAGCGTAACAGCGCAAACGCAGGGGTCACGTCAGCGTACCTCTGGCGGCGCGACCGGCACATCGTTTGGTGCTGCCGAACTGAACACGCTCAATGCAACGGTGAGCGTCTCGTACAACGTTGACGTCTTCGGTAGCGCTCGGCGGCAGATCGAGGGGGTCGAAGCGCAAGTGGAAGCGTCACGGTTTCAGCTTGAGGCCACCTATCTGACGCTGACGGCAAACGTCGTCACCACCGCGTTGCGCGAAGCCTCTTTGCGCGCTCAACTGCAAGCCACGGAGGAGATCGCTGAAGCCCAGGCACAGCAACTCCGTCTTGTGCAGCAACAGTTTTCGGTAGGCGCAGTACCGCGCTCGACGGTTCTACAGCAGCAGACTCAGCTTGCCACGACTCGCGCAAGCATTCCCGGGTTGGAAAAGCAGCTTGGTCAAACGCGCGACCAGCTCGCGGTACTCATAGGCAAGGCGCCATCGGCCGCCGAGTTGCCCGTCATCCGGCTCGAGAACCTGACACTGCCGACCGAATTGCCAGTCAGTGTGCCTTCGTCTCTCGTGCGGCAACGTCCGGACATTAAGGCAAGCGAGGCTCAGCTCCACCAAGCCAGCGCTCAGATCGGCGTTGCCACTGCCGCGATGCTTCCTCAGTTCAGCATTACCGGCGACTACGGTTACCAGGGCTCCCGGCTGGCAAATCTCTTCAATCCGGCAAACGTTCTATGGTCACTGGCGGGCGGCTTGACTCAACCAATCTTCAAGGGCGGGCAATTGACGGCAGAACGCCGCGCCGCCATCGCGGCTTACGAGGCCGCTTGGCAGCAATACCGCAGTACGGTTCTGCAAGGCGTGCAAAACGTCGCCGACACGCTCGTCGCGCTCGAAACCGACGCCCGAACTCTGGCCGCCGATGTCGAGGCTGACAGCCTCGCACGGGAAACGCTGGATCTAGCGGCCGCCCAATACAAGCTGGGGGCTGTGAGCTATCTGACCCTGCTCGATGCGCAGCGTCAGTACTACCAAGCGCACGTAACGCTCATCCAGGCTCAAGCGACTCGCTTTACCGATACCGCAACGTTGTTCCAGGCCCTTGGTGGAGGCTGGTGGAACCGTACTGAATCTTTGGCTGAGGTACCGTCGCCGTCGGCATGGTCTGGCCAAGTTGAACAACAGAATCCGTGAGGACGACCATGGCCGATACCAACACCACCCTTCCTTCATCAGCATCTCTTGCGGAGCCGCGCGGCCCCCAAAAGCGACGTCTGCTTCGACCGATGCTCATCATGGGCGCGATCGTGCTGCTCATTGTCGCGGTTATTGGAGGTACCAAGTTTGTTCAGATATCCAACCTCATCGCTCAAGCAAAGCAGCCGCAACCGCCTGCCGTCGTAACAGCAACAAAGTCGCAGTTGGCTGAGTGGCAACCGAATGTCGCTGCCGTGGGATCAATGAAGGCATTCCGCGGCGTTGATGTCACTACAGAGGCGGGGGGGATCGTCCGGACGATTGCCTTCAAGCCTGGCCAAGGCGTATCGGCAGGAGCACTTCTTGTGCAGCTCAACGCGGATGCCGACGTCGCTCAGCTGCACTCGCTGCAAGCCACGGCCGATTTGGCAGCCACCGTGCTCAAGCGCGACAAGGCGCAGCTCGCGGTCAACGCAGTGTCGCAGGCCCAAGTGGATGCGGATGAGGCTGACCTGAAGTCCAAGCGTGCCGCTGCAGAACAGCAGCGTGCCCTTGTGGAGAAGAAGACGATCCGTGCACCGTTTGCTGGGCGAATCGGTGTGACAAGTGTCAACCCCGGTCAGTACCTGAACCCCGGCGACAAGGTGGCAACGCTGCAAACCGTCGATCCTATCTACATCGACTTCAATGTGCCGCAGGGGCAGCTCTCGGCCATTGCGCTGGGGCAGACGGTCTCCGTGACCACCGACGGCCTGCCCGGGCAGGCATTTGCCGGCAAGGTCACCGCCATCGACACAAAGGTGGACCAAACCACACGCAATGTCATTGTTGAAGCAACCGTTCCGAATCCGAAGCAACTACTTCTGCCGGGCATGTTTGCACGTGCGGCCGTTGCTTCAGGCGCCACGCAGCGTTATCTGACGGTCCCGCAGACCGCAGTGACGTACAACCCGTACGGCACAACCGTATTCATTGCTGCGAAGGGCAAGAACGAGCAAGGGCAAGAGGTGCTGACAGCTCAGCAGACCTTCGTCAAACCTGGGCCGACCCGCGGAGATCAAGTTGCCATTCTGACGGGCATCAAGGAGGGCGACCAGGTCATTACGAGCGGCCAAATGAAGCTCAAGAACGGTTCGCCCGTGAGGATCGACAACAGCATTGCGCCGACGAATGCCATCGCGCCGACGCCGCAGGAGCAGTGAGGTCCAACATGAAATTCACCGACATCTTCATCAAGCGGCCTGTGTGGGCGGTCGTCATCTCTCTACTGATTCTGATTCTGGGCCTGCGCTCGATCTTCGGCCTGCCGGTCAATCAATGGCCGCGTACCGAGAACACCGTGGTTACGATCACCACGAACTACTACGGGGCAGACGCGGCCACTGTGGCGGGGTTCATCACGCAGCCGATGGAGTCAGCCATCGCGCAAGCGCAAGGGATCGATTACCTGTCGTCCTCGAGCATCACCGGTGTCTCCACAATTACCGCGACGCTTCGGCTGAACTACGATTCGAGCAAGGCGCTCACCGAGATCAACACGCAGATCAACTCGGTGAAGAACCAACTGCCCGCGCAAGCACAGCAGCCCGTGCTATCGGTGGCGGTGGGACAGACAACGGACGCCATGTACCTTGGGTTCTACAGCGATGTTCTGGCCACCAACAACATCACCGACTACCTGGCCCGTGTCGTCAAGCCTAAGCTCGATGCCATTGAGGGCGTGCAGACGGCGGAGATATTGGGCGGGCGGCAGTTTGCCCTGCGAGCATGGCTTGATCCGGCCAAGCTGGCTGCGCACAACGTCTCGGCTCAGGACGTCTACGCTGCACTGTCAAACAACAATTATCTGTCCGCTGTTGGTTCAACCAAGGGACAGATGGTGAAGGTCGACCTTACCGCCGGTACGGATCTGCACAACGTAGACGAGTTCAAGCGTCTTGTGATCAAGCAGAACGGCGACGCACTGGTTCACCTGGAAGACGTGGCCAATGTCACGCTGGGCGCGGAAAACTATGACACCAGCGTTGCCTTCTCGGGCAAGCGTTCGGTGTTCATCGGTATCAAGGTGGCGCCCAACGCCAACATCTTGACCGTGGCCGAGAAGGTGCGCCAAGCATTTCCGGAGCTGAAGTCTCAGTTGCCCGCCGGAGTGCGCGGCGACATTGTTTACGACTCGACGGAGTTCATCAACACGTCGATCGATGAGGTCATCAAGACGCTGGCTGAGGCGCTTCTCATCGTCACGATCGTCATTTATCTGTTCCTTGGAGCGTTTCGCGCAGTCATCGTGCCGCTGGTGGCCATTCCGCTGTCACTAGTAGGAACCTTCTTCATCATGTTCCTGCTCGGATACTCGATCAACCTGCTGACTTTGTTGGCGTTGGTTCTTGCAATCGGGCTGGTGGTGGATGACGCCATCATCGTGGTGGAGAACGTTGATCGGCACATCAAGGAAGAGGGAAAGAGCGTCATGGAAGCGGCGCTCATCGCAGCCCGAGAACTTGGCGGCCCGATCCTGGCCATGACGGTGGTGCTGGTCGCCGCTTACGTGCCCATTGGCTTGCGCAGTGGCCTCACTGGGGCATTGTTCAAGGAGTTCTGTTTCTCCTTGGCTGGAGCTGTCACCGTGTCTGGCATCGTGGCGCTGACGCTCTCGCCGATGATGACTTCGCGGCTGTTTAAATCTGGTCAGGACGAAGGCCGCTTTGCCCGCCTGCTGGACCATTATTTTGATCGCCTGCGCGGCGCTTACCACCGCCTGCTCACAAAGGGCATCAACATTTGGCCTGTTCTCGTGACCTTCGGGTTCATTCTGTTTGCCTTGGTTGCGGCGGCTGGTCTTACGGCACGAAGTGAGCTTTCACCGACAGAAGACCAAGGCCTTGTCTTCATGCAACTTCGGGGGGCTCCAAATGCTTCGCCGCAGCAGATGCAGATGCTCGCAGACCATGCTTATCAGATCGCGAAGAAGGAGCCGGAGTACGACCAGATGTTCCAACTGACGGGCGTTCCCGCGCTCAATCAGGGCCTAGGTGGTGTTCTTCTGAAGCCGTGGAACCAGCGCGACCGTTCGCAGGCTGATCTGGTCCGAGATCTACAACGCAAGTGGAGCGAGGTCGCGGGTGCCCAGATTGCCGCCTTCCCGCTTCCGTCTCTGCCGGGGGCGCAGGGTCTGCCGGTGCAGTTTGTTATCACCACAACGGAGCCCATCGAAAACCTGAACGAGGTCGCACAGGCGGTCATGGCTGAGGCCCAGAAACAGCAATTGTTCTGGTTTGCGGATCTTGATCTCAAGCTCGACAAGCCGCAGGCCAAACTCGTCGTCGATCGCGAGAAGATTGCCGCGCTCGGGATGACGGAGGCGGACGTCGGTGCGGCGCTATCTGCGGCATTGGGCGGCAACTATGTGAACTACTTCTCCATCGCCGGGCGGTCATACAAGGTGATTCCTCAGACGTTGCAGGTAGATCGCCTGAATCCGGATCAAATCCTGGACTACTACATCCGTACCCCTTCCGGATCGATGATCCCCGCTCGAACGGTTGCCCATATCGAAACATCTGTGCAGCCCGAGTCGATCAACCACTTCCAGCAGTTGAACTCCGCGACGATCTCTGGGGTGAGCGGACTTTCTCAAGGCGAGTTGCTTGAAAAGATGCGCACGATTCTCACCAAGGTAGCGCCGAAGGGGTACTCGGCGGACTACTCGGGCGAGTCGCGTCAGTTCATGCAGGAGTCTGGGGGCTTCGTTGGCCTGCTGCTGTTCTCGATCCTGATTGTGTACCTTGCATTGGCCTTCCAGTTTGAGAGCTACCGCGATCCGATCGTGATCTTGTTCTCCGTGCCGCCTGCACTTTTTGGTGCTCTGGCATTCATCACCACCGGTTTCGCGTCCATCAACGTCTATACGCAGGTGGGTCTTGTGACCCTGCTGGGATTGATTACCAAGCATGGGATTCTCATTGTTCAGTTTGCCAATGAACTCCAACGTGCTGGACGTAGCAAGCGTGAGGCGATCGAAGAGGCAGCGGCTGTGCGCTTGCGTCCGATTCTGATGACAACGGCTGCAATGGTGCTGGGCGTCGTCCCGCTCGTCTGGGCCTCGGGTGCGGGTGCCGCAGGGCGCCATGACATGGGGCTGGTCATCTTCGCTGGGCTAGGGATCGGAACCATGTTGACCCTCTTCCTGGTGCCCGCGATGTACATGTTCATTGGCACAACGCATCGGTCGGAGGTCGCGAGCCAAGCGGATTCGGTGCCCAGCCCAGCGGTCTGAAGAGCCTAGTCATTCTCCACGAACCGAATTCATGACCGCTCAGGGATCCTCCAATCGGCGCTCCACGCCCGGCCGTCGGCCGGGCCCCTCCGATTCGCACAGCAGAGAGCGATTGCTGGATGAAGCGTTGAAATTGTTCGCCGAGCGCGGCATCGCCAATACCACGCTCGCTCAGATTGCCGAAGCGGCCGAGGTGACATCCGCCATGGTCCACTACAGATTCGAGAGTCGTGACAAGCTGCTGGACGCCATTGTGGAGGAACGCTTGGCTCCGCAGATTCGCGAGATATGGGAGCCTGCCGATTTCGCTCGCGAGTCTGTACTCGAGGTCATTCAAGGCATTGCCCGGCGTGTACTGTCGATCATTGATCACGCTCCCTGGCTGCCTCCGCTGTGGTTGCGCGAGATCATCCAAGAGGGTGGCATGCTGAGGGAGCGGGTCATGCAGCGCATTCCGGACCGGAAAAGCATGGTCTTCAGAAACATCGTCGCGGAGGCGCAGCGCAGCGGAGAAATCAATCCCCAGCTTTCTCCAGATCTGCTCTTCATCTCGCTGATGGCACTGCTGATGGTGCCCCATGCGGCTGCGACGATCCGCGGACGCCTCAGCTCTAGTTCGCCTCTCGACAACGCCACCATTGATCGCCATGTGCTTTCTCTGCTGACGCATGGATTGTCTCCATCGGAGGCGGGCCAGCCCCCGAAGGCCGACGTGCTTTAGCTGAGAGCGGTCGGCGGGCGCGCGATCAGTAACGGTCAAGCGCCGAACACACTTTCGTCAATGTAAAAGCCTGGGACACAGCGATTGCGCTCTTATCGTTCCGCTCATGGAACGTATTTGTGCATTTCACTATCTTCCGTTGCTAATTTGCGTTGCATATAGTGGCCCGTGTGTTGAAGCCGGGCCGTTTCGCAAGGTAAGTCGCTGCCCCGGTATCTGGAGTTGAACCCATGAGAAAGAAGTTTGGAAGAAGCGCTTCTGATCGAGCGCAGGCGCCGATTAACGAAGCGAAGTGCAAGGCGCCAGCCGGCACCATTCGTCCAGTGGTCGACGCCCAACGTTGCGAAGGCAAGGCGGCGTGTGTCGCGGTATGTCCTTACAACGTATTTGAGATCGGCCGCTTGGCGGACGATGTCTTCAGCGCGATGCCGCTGCGCGTGAAGTTCAAGCTGTGGGCCCATGGCAAGAAGACGGCATACACGCCTAACGCCGACGCCTGCAGGGCGTGTGGCTTGTGTGTGAGCGCTTGTCCGGAGAAAGCCATCAAGTTGGTGCGGCACGAGCATGACCGTGCGGGTATGGCCGGCTCGTTAAGCAGTGCAACATAGTTCGGAGTTCATCGTGTCAGTACAGTTTTCCCCAATTTTGACAACCAGCAGACGAGGCGATCGCAAATCCTTCCAGGTTGACAGCCTCGATCTGACGCCGCTCGGCAACCGGGCATCGCCCGTCTTTGTGCTTGACGATTTCCGTGTACGCGGTCAGCCATTTGCACCGCATCCGCACGCCGGCTTCTCTGCCGTTACCTATGTCTTTCAGGACTCGGCAGGCCGCTTGCGTAGCCGCGATTCGCTGGGAAACGACATTGTTGTCGGGCCCGGAGGCATCGTCTGGTCTGAAGCAGGCCGCGGCATGATGCATGAGGAACTGCCGGCTGAACTCAGTCTCGAGCTGCACGGTCTGCAATTCTTCGTCAACCTGCATGCATCCAACAAGCTCAAGACGCCAGCCGTGCACAGCCTGGACGGCCCTGACGTGCCTGAGTGGACCAATGGCAGTGGAGATCGTGTACGCGTGGTCGTTGGGACGTTCGAAGACGTTTCGTCTCCGTTGGCGCCGGTCGAGCCTTTTACGTTGCTCGACGTCGAACTGAAGCGCGACATCGCGTTTTCTTTGGCGAGCGCTCACAACGCTTTCCTGTATGTCTTCTCAGGCGAGGTCCTGATTCGCTCTGACCGGCGCGAGCAGCGGGTCGCCCACGGGCATGGTCTGGCGCTTGCCGGTGACGGTTCAACGCTGACATTCCACGCATGGCGGCCAAGCCAGTTCCTGCTGCTATCGGGTGCGGATATTCAAGAGCCGACTGTCGTCAACGGTCCCTTTGTCATGAACACCACCGAGCAAGTCCGTGACGCCATTGAGCGCTATCGGCGTGGTGAGATGGGCGAACTCGCGCCCTACGAAAGCGCTTGAACACACCTGAGCCCGCTTTCCTACATCAACTTGCTCCCTTGTCTCTAGCCATTTAAAGGAAGTCATCATGAAAGACGTATCGAAACCTACCGCCACATTTGCCCTTGTTGGGCGCATCCTGCTTGCGCTGCTCTTTCTGGGGAGTGGCTTTAACAAGCTTGCGACGCCGGCGGCCACGCAAGGCTATATCGCTTCGGTTGGAGTAGCGATGCCGCTCGCTGCCTACCTGGTGGCCGTCGTGGTTGAAGTGGGCGGCGGTTTGATGCTGCTGGCTGGGTATCGCGCACGCATTGCGGCCCTGTTTCTAGCTGCATTTACGGCCGCAGCAGCAGCGCTGTTCCATAGCAACATGGCCGATCCCAACCAGATGATCCATGCGATGAAAAATCTCGCGATCATCGGTGGGTTGCTGCAGGTAGTCGCATTCGGCGCCGGCGCACTGAGCATTGATCAGCGCCGAGCAAAGGCAGTGCAACGGGCCTCCGTCGCGTAATCGGCATTTGCGAATGCGAAAGCTGGCCTTCTAAACATGAGGCGCATCCCGGTGTCTAGCTTGCCGCCGGGACGTCTCTGCTAGAAGGGCTACGCAACCCGCGTCGCAACGACGGGTAGCCCGCGATTACCGCCCCATGCTTGGAGCCGACTCACCATGTCCGCTGTTATCGATCGCCTGCCGATGCGGGTAATGATTCCCCTGTTTTGCGTCGTCGCTATTGATGCAATCGGCATGGGGGTCATCCTGCCGTTACTGCCGTTCTACTCGCAGCATTTCGGTGCGAGTCCGTTCGCCATCGGCGCGCTCGTGGCGGTGTTCTCGCTCGGCCAGATCATTGCGGCGCCAACGCTTGGCAAGCTCTCAGATCGTCTGGGGCGGAAAATCGTGCTGGTGGGTAGTCAACTCGGCACCTTTGCTAGCCTGGTGCTTCTCGCCAGTGCGGGCAACCTGCTGGTTGTCTTCCTCGCGCGCATCGTCGACGGTGTCACATCCGGCAATCTCTCCGTCGCCAGCGCCTATGCAATCGATCACAGCACGCCAAAGAATCGCCGCCAAGCAATCGGGATGATCAGTGCAGGTGTGGGCGTGGGGATGATGGTCGGTCCCTCGCTCGCTGCTGGCCTGTCCCATATATCAATGACCGCCCCGATCTGGGGGGCTGCGCTGCTGTCGGCGTTGAGCTTGGTCGTGAATCTGATTTTCTTGCCGAACGCTGAAAAGCACCGCACGGGCGATGCGAGGCCTCAGACCTTATCGCTGCGACAGACCCTTCGGATGCCGGGAACCCTACCGGTGCTGATTGTCCTGGGGCTCTTCTATGTTGGCTTTGCGATGTACGTTTCGCAGTTTGCGCTGTTTCTGCAGGCGCACTACGCGTGGAATGGTCATGCCTTCGGGCCGCGAGAAGTCGGCTATATCTTTACGGCGTCGGGGTTCGTCAACATCATCGTTCAGGCGGCTGGGATGAAAAAGCTCGAGCGTCTCTTCCCAGATAGCGTGCTCTGCGCGTTCAGTTTGCTGCTGTTCTGCGCAGGCCTAGGAGTCCTGAGCATATTTCCGGGGCTGGCAGCGCTTGCCGTGGGGTTACTGCTGGCGAGCGTCGGCACGGCAATGAGCAGGCCAAGTCTGATGGCAGCCTTGTCTATGACTTCGTCGCCGCAACAACAGGGGGCGCTCATGGGATTGAGCAGCGCCTTGATGGCAATCTCTAACATCGTTGGACCATTGGCTGCCGGTACCCTGATACAGCATGGCCTTTACCTTGGCTGGTCCGTGGCCATCGCGTGCCTCATGGCCGCAGGCGGTATCACTGTTTTTGTGCTGGCTCGTAGCAAGAAATGGCCAAGCCATCGCCATCTAGCCGAGGCACAAGAGCCACTGCAACGCAGCCCCGCCTGAGGGCCCGAGGACGGCGTTCTCAGCGTGAATCCCGCTTGGAACGGTAGAGGGGCCAAGCTGGAGAACTTCGTTCGATCGTCTTGAACAGATCAACAGATGCGCTGTGCAATTCTTCCGAGCAGAAGTGGCATGGTGCCAGCCGGGGTCATGTCCTCGCCTGTGTGTCGGAGTCGTCTCCGAGCGTTGCCACCAACGCATCCAGGAACGCTCTGGTCCTGGCGGGCATAAGCCGCCGCCCAGGAAAGACGGCCCAGATTTTCCCCGCCGGCATGTGCCATTCCGGCAGTAGCTGCGTAAGCAACCCTTGCTGCACCGCTTCGCGAGCATAGTACTCCGGCACGCTGACGACACCGAAGCCCGCCTGAGCCATACGCATCAGCACGGCGGGGGAGTTTGCAATGCTGTATTGCTGCGGCGTTCCGCTCCAGCGCTCTTTGTCCGGGTCTTGGCCGCGCTCGAGCGTCCACCCGCGTGGATCACCGGTTCGCGTTTGCAACAGCAAGCCGTGTAGGCGGAGCAGGTCGTCCGGGACTTCGGGCTTACCCGCGCGACGTAGATAGTCCGGCGACGCATAGAGGCCAACGTTAAGTTCGGCCAACTTGCGCGCACTGAGATCGCTATCCTCCAGCGACTCTCCCACGCGGACCGCCAAATCGTAATTCTCGCCAATCAGGTCCACTCGTCGGGACGACAAGTCCATCTCGAGCACGATTGCTGGATGCTCGCGCACGAAATTGGCCAGCATCTCAGGTAGCGCGCTTGCAGCCAAATCGGCAAGCAGCGAGACACGCAACCGCCCACTAGGCTTGGCCTGCCGGTGTTGCGCCAAAGCAAGTGCACCATCCACTTCGGTCGCCACCGCGCGAGCGTGCTCAAGCACATGTACGCCGAAATCGGTGATCGTCAGCTTGCGCGAGCTACGGTTGACGAGCCGCTCCCCCAGTCGCTTCTCCAAGGCCGCAATACGCCGCGACACAGTGGATTTGGGCAGTCGCAAGCGGTCAGCTGCGCGGCTGAAGCTGCCGACTTCAGCGACGCGAGCAAACAGCAGGAGGTCGTTTGCGTCGAGGTCGATCATAGAGAGAAGTTCTCAATTCTTCGTTCCATCTGAGCAACGAAGATGTGCAATTTTCGATCTACCGTTGCTGTATTGCAGTTTATAGACTCCAAAACGTGAATGTCAACGCGCTATTGGAGCCGCCATGAATATCCTGCAAATCAACTCGAGTGCCCGTCCGTACGCCAACGGAGAGGGTTCGCAATCCACCCGTCTTGCCACTGAGCTTGTGCGAGGCCTTGAAGAGGCCAGCCCCGGAGCGGTGGTGGTAGTTCGCGATCTAGGCCAGACCCCGCCTCCTCTGGTGGACGGCGCGGCACTGCAGGCGCTGCACACGCCGGCCGAACATCGCTCACCAGAGCAGCGTGATCGCGTCGCTGCAGACGATGCGTTGATTGCGGAAGTGCTCGCGGCCGATGTCATCGTACTCGGCGTGCCGATGTACAACTTCAGCATTCCTGCCCAACTGAAGGCATGGATCGATGCCATCTGCCGTGCCGGCGTGACCTTCAGCTACGGCGCGCAGGGCCCCGTGGGGCTGCTTCGGAACAAGACCGTGTACGCGGTTCTCTCGCGCGGTGGCGTGCATCGAGATCAGCCTACCGACGTGATTGCGCCCTATCTGAAAGTCACGCTTGGTTTCCTCGGAATGACGGACGTGCGCTTCGTTTATGCAGAAGGTCTTGCGATGGGCCCGGACATGGCCACGCGTTCAATTGCCGATGCGCAGGCACAGATCCAGAACTACGTTGAAGACTTTGCGGCGGTATGAATCTGCGGTTGGTGCTGCGGAGGCCGATGCCGGCGAGCAAATGTATCGCGATCCATTGATGAGCGTGATGACAGCCTTGCGTTTCCGTTTTGGTCAACTGGCCGAGATTAAGCGGGTGTCGCTCCGATGCGGTTCTTGAAGGCTGTCGTCTTCATTGGCGCTTCGCTCCGTGTCCTCCATTTCATTACGAGCCCTAACCAAAAATGATCGGAACACAACCCTACGCCGAGCCTAAGTTTCGTGAGATTCAAGGTCGCAAGATGGCCTATCTCGACGAAGGCCGCGGCTCCGCCATTGTCTTTCAGCACGGACAGCCTACGTCTTCGTATGTGTGGCGCAATGTCATGCCTCATCTTGAAGGGCTCGGGCGGCTCGTTGCTGCCGACCTGATCGGGATGGGCGCTTCGCAGAAAGTTGAACCAGCCGACCCCAGCAACTACAGCTACGCGCAGCACAGAGAACATCTGTTCGCTCTGTGGGATGCGCTTGACCTAGGCGACGACATCATCCTAGTGCTGGACGACTGGGGTGCCACCCTCGGCTTTGACTGGGCCAACCGCAATCGCGACCGCGTCAAGGGGATTGTCCATATGGAAGCCGTTGCGGTGCCCATGAGTTGGGCCGATATTCCGGAGCCCGGACAACCCCTTTTCAGGGCACTGCGCTCGGCTGCTGGTGAGGAGCTTGTCCTCCAGCAGAACCTGTTCATTGAGCAGCGTTTGCCGGCCGCCATCATGCGTCCCCTGACAGAAGACGAGATGACCGTCTATCGGCGCCCGTTCCTGCACGCAGGGGAGGATCGCCGGCCTACCTTGTCCTGGCCGCGCAGCTTGCCGCTGGATGCCGACCTCACGGATGTGCACCGAGCAATGGCGGGCTACGGCCCATGGATTGCCAGCGATGCAGTGCCCAAGCTGCTGATCAATGGTGACCCAGGCGCCATCATGACCGGCCGCATCCGCGACGAAGTTCACGGCTGGAAGAACCAGACCGAAGTCACCGTCAAGGGCCGCAAGATTTTGCAAGAAGACAGCCCGGACGAAATCGGCGCTGCAATCGCCGCGTTCGTCAAACGTGTTCGCTCTGACAACAGGATCTGAACGCACCCATTCAGAGACGCGAGGAGTTCTGCAATGAAGGTTTCCAAATTAGCCTACGTGGGGGCGCACGCATCTGACATGGATTCGTGGCGCAAGTACGGACCCGAGGTCCTCGGGATGGAGCTCGGCCGCGAGAGTTCCGACAACTTGATTTATCTGCGTGCCGACGAGCGCCATCACCGGCTAAGCATTCATCCAGGGGAATCGGATGATATTGCGTACATCGGCTGGGAAGTGGCGAACCACGAGGCGCTGGAGGTGGTGGCCGCCAATCTTGACCGAGCCGGCGTCAAAGTCTTGCCAGGTACGCCGTCAGAGCTAGCGGAGCGGCGTGTGCTTGAACTCGCGCATTTCACCTGTCCTCACACCGGTGTGCGCATGGAGCTGACCGTCGGGAACGAGGTGGTCTTTAATCCGCGCTTTATGCCGACGCGGGCCCTGACCGGCTTCAAGACGGCCGACCTCGGGCTTGGTCACGTCGTGTTGTATGTCACCTCGGATATCAAAGCCGTGGCAGATTTCTATGTGCGCACACTAGGTTTTGGGATTTCCGATTGGGTGGTGAGCCCAGAGGGCGTGCCGTTGGCCGTGTTCCTCCATTGCAACGCACGACATCATTCCATGGCGCTGATCTTCTATCCTCCGGCGCCCCGGAAGATTCAACATGTTTTCTTCGAAACCAATTCGCTCGACGACATCGGAACCACGTACGACCTGTGCCAGCAGCGCGAGATTGCTGCCACCGGCATCGGTCGCCACCCCAATGATCAGTCGGTGTCCTTCTACTTCCGCAACCCGTCCCGCTGGTTCATTGAATACGGTTGGGATCTTCGGACCGTTGATCCGCAAAACCTGACGGTGGAGAGCTACGTCTTGCGTCCGGGGATGTCATGGGGGCACGCTGGGCTGCGGAACTTGGAAGACGGCGCCCGACCGCGTGAGGCGATTGTCCAGTCTGCGGTGTCAAACTGAGTTTGCGGCGGTGTGCGGCCAGCCCATATGGGTTGGAGTTGCCGCACTGAACGTTCTTTGGCTCCTTCACGATGAGCTGATACAGCAGGAGGTCGCTACCCGGGGGAGCGTCAGATTGAACAGAAGTGATCTGGGTGACGGAGAGATCACCGGGCGGCTATAGGCGGCATGGTGTGAGGTTGTGTCCCGCTACGCTGGTTGTTCCGTGTCTATTCGGTAGGGCTCGCGTTCGCGGGCCTTTTTTTTGGGGTAACCCGGTATGGTTTGTGGGTCAGGAGCGTCGTGCCAAGCGGACGCCCGGCCAGGGTAGTGATCATCTGATGCATCGTAAGCAATTGATTTATAAGGGATTATTGTTCAAAAGCCGACGCGGCTGCCTCGAGCAGTTCCAAATTGAGTGACCAAAGTTCCAGATTGAGTGAATCTCGACAACCGACATCGGGCATTCCCCATTCTTGAAATCGTAATACCCCGTCCCTATAATTAGCACTCGCCGGGCTGGAGTGCTAACAACGCCTCCGCCCCCGAAAGCTTGACCGAAGCGCCGCGCTCTGCGGCGCGTTTTGTGAATAAACACTCACTTTGCATTGAGGAGTTTGTATGAACCTGCGTCCCTTGCATGATCGCGTGATCGTGAAGCGCCTGGACAACGAAACGAAGACCGCTTCCGGCATCGTCATTCCTGACGCCGCCGCTGAAAAGCCGGACCAAGGTGAAGTGCTGGCCGTCGGCCCGGGCAAGAAAGACGACAAGGGCAATGCGATCGCGCTGGACGTGAAGGTCGGCGACCGCGTGCTGTTCGGCAAGTACGCCGGCCAATCCGTCAAGGTGGAAGGCCAGGAAGTCCTGGTCATGCGCGAAGAAGACATCATGGCCGTGGTGGCGAAGTAAGCGTGCGCTCAAGCGCAACGGCTTACCAGTAACCCAATCCTCATTGCCTGCGCCCCATTCAGGTTGGCGCGGGCAATATCCCAAGATTTCGGAGATTCTCAAGATGGCAGCTAAAGACGTAGTGTTCGGCGACGCCGCACGTGCCAAGATGGTTGAAGGCGTGAACATTCTCGCCAACGCCGTGAAGGTGACCCTGGGCCCGAAGGGCCGCAACGTGGTGCTGGAGCGCAGCTTCGGCGGCCCGACCGTGACCAAGGACGGTGTGTCGGTCGCCAAGGAAATCGAGCTGAAGGACAAGCTGCAGAACATGGGCGCGCAAATGGTCAAGGAAGTCGCTTCCAAGACCAGCGACAACGCCGGTGACGGCACCACCACCGCAACGGTGCTGGCCCAGTCGATCGTGCGCGAAGGCATGAAGTACGTTGCCGCCGGCATGAACCCGATGGACCTGAAGCGCGGTATCGACAAGGCCGTTGCTGCAGCCGTGGAAGAGCTGAAGAACATCAGCAAGCCGACCACCACCAGCAAGGAAATCGCACAAGTTGGCGCCATCTCGGCCAACAGCGACGAATCCATCGGCCAGCGCATCGCTGAAGCCATGGACAAGGTTGGCAAGGAAGGCGTGATCACCGTGGAAGACGGCAAGTCGCTCGCCGACGAGCTGGACGTCGTGGAAGGTATGCAGTTCGACCGCGGCTACCTGTCGCCGTACTTCATTAACAACCCGGAAAAGCAAGTTGTCCAACTGGACAACCCGTTCGTTCTGCTGTTCGACAAGAAGGTCAGCAACATCCGTGACCTGCTGCCGGTGCTGGAGCAAGTGGCCAAGGCTGGCCGTCCGCTGCTGATCATTGCTGAAGACGTTGAAGGCGAAGCCCTGGCAACGCTGGTGGTCAACAACATCCGTGGCATCCTGAAGACCGCCGCCGTCAAGGCTCCGGGCTTCGGCGACCGCCGCAAGGCCATGCTGGAAGACATCGCCATCCTGACGGGCGGCCAAGTCATCGCTGAAGAAGTCGGCCTGACGCTGGAAAAGGCAACCCTGAATGATCTGGGCCAAGCCAAGCGCGTTGAAATCGGCAAGGAAAACACCACGATCATCGATGGCGCAGGCGATGCCCGCAACATCGAAGCGCGCGTGAAGCAAGTGCGTGCCCAGATCGAAGAAGCGACCTCGGACTACGACCGTGAAAAGCTGCAAGAGCGCGTGGCCAAGCTGGCCGGCGGTGTTGCCGTGATCAAGGTTGGCGCAGCCACCGAAGTCGAAATGAAGGAAAAGAAGGCTCGCGTGGAAGATGCACTGCACGCAACGCGCGCTGCCGTGGAAGAAGGTATCGTGGCTGGCGGCGGTGTTGCACTGCTGCGCGCCCGCGCTGCCATCTCGGGCCTGAAGGGTTCCAACGCTGACCAAGACGCCGGCATCAAGATCGTGCTGCGCGCCATGGAAGAGCCGCTGCGCCAGATCGTCACGAACGCTGGCGACGAGGCTTCGGTTGTGGTGGCCAACGTGATCGCCGGCAAGGGCAACCACGGCTACAACGCCGCCACCGGCGAGTACGGTGACCTGGTGGAAATGGGCGTGCTGGACCCGACCAAGGTGACCCGCACCGCGCTGCAGAACGCCGCTTCGGTCGCGTCGCTGATGCTGACGACGGATTGCGCCGTTGCAGAACTGCCGAAGGAAGATGCAGCTCCGGCAATGCCGGGCGGCATGGGTGGCATGGGTGGCATGGACGGCATGATGTAATTTGCCAGTCCGGCAACTCGGCCCGGCCGCTGGTTCTTCCGGCGGTTGTTCCAAACAAAAAACCCCGTGGGTGCAAGCCTACGGGGTTTTTTGTTATATGCATGACTGTTTTCGTCCCTGATTTGTTAACGCGCCGTTAACGCTGCATTGCGGCAGGCTTCGCTACAATCGGCCCACCCGCGAGCCTCTGTTTCTGAGCGGGCACGACAACAACACAGGGAAGGGAAAACAGATGAACGACATCGCACGCGAGCCCGTCCTGGGCGGCGCCCAGGCTCCGGCTGCCCCGCAACCCTTGCGGATGCGCTTTATCGGCAGCGGCTCGGAATACTTCCGTATCTGGATCGTCAACCTGCTGCTGACCATCGTCACGCTGGGCATCTACTCGGCCTGGGCGAAGGTGCGCACGATGCAGTATTTCTACCGCAACACGCAGTTGGCCGGATCGAGCTTCGACTATCACGGTAGCCCGACCGCCATTCTCAAGGGTCGCGCGATCATCTTCGTGCTGGCACTGGCGTTCAACCTGCTCGGCCATTCCTCGCCGGTGCTGTCGCTGGTGTTCCTGGCACTGCTGGCGGCTGCCTTTCCGTGGCTGCTGGTGCGCTCGCTGCGCTTCCGCATGGCCAACTCCAGCTATCGCGGCCTGCGTTTCGCCTTCACGGGTAAGGATGCAGAAGGCTACATGGTGTTTCTGGTCTGGCCGATCCTGAGTGTCTTCACCGCGTACCTGCTGGCGCCGCTGGCGCACCAGCGCTTCAAGCGGTATCAGCATCGCAACACGCGCTTTGGCACCACGCCCTTCGATTTTTCGGGCACGCCGGGCAACTTCTATGGCGTGTATCTGCGCACGTTCGGGTTGGCGCTGCTCGCCGTCGTAGCAGCGGGTGCCTTGATTCTTCTGACCGGTATTTCGTTCAGCAAGGGTGCCAACAACGCTAGCGCCGCCATCGGTATCGCCATTGCCGTGGTGCTGATGTACTTGGCGATGCTGTTCCTGGCACCGTACTTCATGTCGCGCCTGCAGAACGTGGTGTGGAACCACACCACGCTGGGCCCGCATCGCTTCCAGAGCCAAGTGGCGGCCGGCAAGCTGTTCTGGATCTACGTGTCGAACGCGGTGCTGATTGCCATCACCATTGGCCTGTTCACGCCGTTTGCGCGCGTGCGTACGTTGCGCTACAAGCTTGACTCGGTGACGCTGTTTGCGGCCGGTTCGCTCGACACCTTCGTGGCAGGCGAAACCACCAAGGTAAGCGCGCTGGGCGACGCTGCGGTGGACTGGTACGACATCGACATCGCGCTGTAAGCGCGCCGGAAGGTCACGCCCATGATTCTCGCCACCTACTTCGACGGCCGAACCTCGCGCGCGCAACCCGTGCGTCTTGCCGTCGAGGCGGGCGAGGCGGCGCTGTTCGACACCGACGGTACGCTGTTGCGCCGTGCAGCACTGCCGACGCTGCGCGTGTCGGAGCGCGTCAAGCATGCGCCGCGCCTGATCACGTTTGAAGACGGCGCCTTCTGCGAGATTGCCGACCCGGCGGAGCAGGCGGCGCTCAACACGCTGCTGCAGCGCACCGGTCATCAAGAAGGTCTGGTGGTGCGTGCGCAGAACAGCTGGAAGCTGGCGCTGGGTGCGCTGATCGTGACGGTGCTGGTGCTGGTGATCGGCTATCGCTACGGCCTGCCATGGGGCGCCAAGGTGGTCGCAAGCATGGTGCCCCAGCGCGTGGAACTGCAGCTCGGGCGCGGTACGCTGCGCGCGCTGGACGAGCGCTGGCTTAAGCCCAGCAAGCTGCCGGAGGCGCAGCAGGCGCGCATTCGCGCACGCTTTGCGGCCCTGCGCGCACCGCAGGCCACGCATACCTACAACATCGTCTTTCGGGATGCGGGCTCCTTGGGCGCCAACGCATTCGCGCTGCCCGGCGGCGACATCATCGTGACCGATGCGCTGGTCAAGCTGGTGGGCGAGGGTGATGGCCTCACGGGTGTGCTGGCGCACGAGGCAGGGCACGTCGAGTATCGCCACGGCCTGCGCCAGCTGATTCAGTCCTCTGCCATTGGAGCGACGGCAGCGCTGCTCTTTGGCGATGTGTCGACCATCTTGTCGGGCGTGCCGGCAGCGATGCTCACGCTGCGCTATTCGCGTGACTACGAGCGCGATGCAGACCACTACGCTGCGCAACTGCTGCAGGACAACGGTCTGTCTGTCGGTGCGTTTGCAGATGTGCTGCAGGCGCTGGAAGACACGCATGGCGGCACGCGCAAGGCTGATGACGCGAAGAAGTCCGGCACCACCAGCGATGATGACGCCTCGGCGTTCTTCTCCTCCCACCCGCTCACGCGTGAGCGTATCGACACGCTGCGCCGCTTTGACCGCACGCACGGTGCTTCGGGCGCGGACACCAACTGATCTCTCTGCATCTGCATCGTTAGAAGCAGCGGCCATTCCTAACGGATAGCCGTTGTTGTTTGTGCGAGATCGATCGCGTGGCTATCGGAATGTCCAGAACCGATGCAGGACGAAGGTGATTGGCGGCACGACCGCCAGAATGCACAGCAGGCCCGCCCAGTAGCTGAGCCCCACCGTCTGCGCGAGCCATGAGATTGACAGTGTAAGCGCGAGCCCGAACAGCGAAACGCAGTAGAAGCGCAGAAAGTTTGCGCCGCCCGGTTTGGCTGAGAAGCTCCACAGCGCATTGAGCAGGTAGGAGCACACATTGGCGCAGACGAACGCCACGCCATTGGCCGTGACCTGTGTCGTGGAGAAGCCGTTGATGAGCGTGGTTGCAATGGCGACGTGCACGCCGGTAGCCGCCACGCCGGATACCCCGAAGCGCAGCACACGCACGATTGCCATGGGGTCTGGCAGTCGGCGTGCGATGGCGCGGGGGAGTCCGGCCGCGAATGTGTCTGCGCTGCTGGGTTGTGCTGGCCGCATGATGTCTCCTTGCTCGCCTGCATTGCGTGCCGCCTGGCGACGCGTTAGCGCCGGCCAGCGTGGGCGCGCTGACGATCGCTCTGCGCCATGCGCAGCTTCACGCTGGCCAGGGAGATCACATCGCGGTTGCCCAAGACACGCTCGCGTGGGCGGCGCACCTGGTAGCGGCGCTTGACGAGGTAGATCGGGCGCCCCTTGGCCTCGTCGTAGATGCGGCCGATGTACTCGCCCACCACGCCCAGGCCGATCAGCTGCAGGCCGCCGAAAAAGAGCAGCAGTGACAGCACTGACGCATAGCCCGGCACATCCACACCAAAGACCAACGTGCGCGCGATGATGTACGCGCCATAGAAGAAGGCCAGCGACGCGATCATCGCACCCAGGTAAGTCCAGCTGCGCAGCGGCAGCGTGCTGAAGCTGGTGATGCCTTCCAGTGCGAAGTTCCACAGGCGCCAGCCCGAGAACTTGGACTGCCCGGCGCTGCGCGGTTCGCGTTCGTACTGCACCACCACCGTGGTGTAGCCCACCCACGCAAACAGCCCCTTCATGAAGCGGTGCCGCTCGGGCAGTTGCTTGATCGCGTTGACGACCACGCGGTCCATCAGGCGGAAGTCCCCCACGTTTTCGGGCAGTTTCAGGTCGGAGAGCCGATTGTGGATGCGGTAGTAGGCTTTGGCCGTCACGCGCTTGAGCCATGGGTCGCATGCGCGGCTGCTGCGCTGGGCGAGCACGACTTCCGCGCCTCGGTGCCAGTGCGCAACCAGCGTGGGGATCAGCTCAGGCGGGTCTTGCAGGTCGGCATCGATGGGAATGACGGCATCGCCCATTGCTTCATCCAGCCCAGCAGTGAGCGCGGCTTCCTTGCCGAAGTTGCGCGTGAGATCGATCACGCGCACGCGCGCATCAACGTGCGAGACCGCGATGAGCCGGGCGAGTGTGTCGTCCGCGCTGCCGTCGTTGACGCACACGATCTCGAAATGCACATCCGCAATGGATTCGAGAATCGGCACTACGCGTGCGAAGAACGCGTCGATGGCCAGGCTCTCGTTATAGAACGGCACCACCAGCGAGAGCAGTGGTGTGTCGTGATGACCTTGATGATTCGGTTGCATGACTTCCCCCAATGTTGTTGCTAGAGCGCAGACCTATGGTTGGTCTGTCGTTGGTTATCCGGAGACGTGCACGCTGGTCTGCACTGGCATGCGACGCGCAAGGGGCACCTCGGGCGGCATGCTGGCGGCACGGGCTGCGTTGTGCTGGCGCACGCGCTGCACAATCAGCGCCATCACGGCAACGAAGAAGAACGGCCCGACCTGTGGCAGATGGAACAGCGGGTTGGTGAACTCAAACACTGGCAGCAGCCATGCCGCGACGAGCAGCGTGCGCTCGGTGCCCGACAGCCCGAACCGGATGCCGTGGCTCACGTAGCCCGCAATGGCAACGACAAGCCAGGTCAGCTCATAGGCGCGCACGTAGGGTGAAATGAGCAGCGTGCCCGTGGCCAGCACGGCGATACGCAAGCCGCTGTCGTTACTGCGGCGCCAGACATACGCTGTGGTGATCACTGCCAGCACGGCCATGGTCATCTGGATGACATAGGCCAGCTTTACGCCAAAACCGGCGGCACGCGCCGCAGCCAGGAACGTCGGCATGACGTACCAGGCAGTGCCGCCATGTTCGACCAGATTGGTCTCGGCCCAATGCGCGTTGTGGAAGAAGGCCGGCACCGTGTCCCAGCCGCACACTGCAATGCTGACGGCGGTGAACACCACGGCGGTGACGGCCGCGCTGGCCAGCGTCTTCCAGGCGCGCGTGATGAGCAGCACGACGGGAAACAGCATGGCCAACTGCGGCTTGATGGCAAGCAGGCCGATGGCAACACCTGCCAGCACCGGGCGCTTGTCGAGCCACGCGACAGCGGTTGCGGCCAGCCCGGCAGTGAGCAGGGAATTCTGCCCCATCAACACCGTCACGAACACCGCCGGCGAACCGACTATCGACATCCACGCATGCTGGCGTGAGTTGACCTGACGGCCCAGCAGCCCGAGGGTGGCCTTCACGTAGAACAGCCCGGTGGCCAGCATGAACAGCAGGTAGCTCGGCCACAGCGGCAGCAACGACAGCGGCAACACCAGCAACAGGAAGGTCGGCGGGTAGAGCCAGGGCAGGATGCGCTCGGTGCCGGCTTCCAGCGTGCCGTACTGGTTGATCACCGCCATGATCTTGTCGATGTCGTAGGCGTGCAGTGGGTGGCTGTGCAGCGCGATGTGCGAGGCGCCCCAGAACACGGAGAAGTCCGACGCCGGCCCGGTGATGCGTGCATCGGTGAAACCGTTCGTCACCCACGCGCCCAGGGCGAAGATCAGCAGCGACAGGCACAGCGTGATCTGGCTGCCCCTGCGTACCGTGTAGGCGTTGATCCAGTGACGGGCCGTCGATGATTGCACCACCGACTGCGAAGCGCCATGCGCCATCGCGTGTTCTTGGGAGGGTTGGTGCATGACGTTTCCCCGTTTGGATGCGTTTGCGTTGGCTAGTCCGCCAGGCGCGGCGGTACGTAGGCACCGTAGTTGGTGCCGGTGCCGCCGCCGCTGACTTTTGTGTTGCTGGTGAAGTGGCCTTCGATGTAGGAGTGCGAGCCGTTGATGTTGACCTTCGTGATCGTGAAGCCGGCAAACGCAACAACCGGCGAACTCGAACCGGGGGTGACGCTGGACACCACTGGCATGGTCACAGTGAGCGGGTCGCGGGAATCGCCATATAGACGCTGGTTTTCACGCCGTTGGCGATGTTGATGCTCTGGCCGACGCTAAGGCTGGTGGGGTTGCCGCCGGTGACCAGCCCCTTCTCGGTGCTGGCGTCGGTTGCGCCGGTGAACCCCGTCCATTCGCCGCTATAGCAGGTTGGGCTGCTCGACGGGTAGCTGGTCTCGATATCAATCACGTAGGGTTGCCCTGTTGAGGGATCGTTGGTGGGTTGATTCATGGTCGAGTTCCAGTACAGAGAGAACAGGCACTGGTTGAGTGCCACTGGGAACAGGGCCCCGGGGTTTGCGGTGCCCGGTGCAGCAATGACAGCTACCGCCGTGGCTTGGATGGCGGCGGCCCCGCCACCGAAGACCCATGCGAGCCAGCCTTTGACGGCACCACCGTTGTTGCCGGAGCTGCGCGAAATGGTGACTTGCACGCCCGGCACATCGTTGGTCCCAGGGGTGATGGTTTGTGCCTGCATGCCGGCCGGGCTGCCGGTCAGGTTCCAGTAGCCGGCGGTGACGGTGCCGGCGGCAAGCGCCTTTCCATCAGAGCCGTTCAGCGAGATTGCATTGGTGCCCTTGGTGACGCCGTTGCTCCACTGCGGCGTGGGGCTGATCGGGTTGAGCCCGGCAGCGCCCGCCAGTGCGGCCGCATCTGCTGCGTTCTGAAGCTCATTGCGCACGACGTACAGGTGTGCGATGTCGACGGCCATCGCGCCAATCGACAAAAAGATGATCAGCAGTACCGGGGCGATCATTCCGACCGCGCCGCGTTGCCGAAGATTGAGCGCTCGCGTGTTCATGGCATGCCTCGCTGGGTGGCGCTATTCGCACAGCATGGTGGTCTGCGCGCTCATCGCCAGCGACCCCGTGAACGGGGCCAGCTTGCCCAGCACCAGGCCGGTGAAGGTGTACGACACCGTCACCGTGAGCGGATTGCCGGTGGCCGAGCAGGTGGTGACCGAACCCACGGTGCAATTGGCCGCCGCGCCAAATGTCACCAGCTTGTTCTGGCAGTAGGTGGTCGCCACGCTCTGGATCTTGGTGCTGGTCGGCACCGGGTTGCCGAAGACCACGCCCGCACGCGCGGCCTCGCGGCTGGCATTGGTGATGACGGCCTTGTCATACCAAGCCGCACCAAACTCAACGATGCCGAACACGACCAACAGCAGGATCGGGAAGACCAGGGCAAACTCGACACCGGCAGCACCTCGCATCTTGCGCGTGAGCTGTGCGGTACGGTGGGTGGCACGGGAGCGCATGATGGTCTCCTAGGCTTGATGAGGCAACGTCCAAAGCAAGGTCAAAGGCAGCGCTACTGTTGGATGGCAACCGAGCGCAGTGCGCCGATCACCTGAATGGCAGCCGGGCCCAGCAGCACGACAAACAGTGACGGGAAGATGCAGAAGATCAGCGGGAACAGGATCTTGGTGCCGATCTTGGCGGCGCGCTCTTCGGCCAGCATGTGCCGCTTGGTGCGCAGCATGTCCGAATGCACGCGCAGTGAATCCGCCACGCTGGTGCCGAAGCGGTCGGCCTGGATCAGCATAGCCACCAGCATGCTCACGTCTTCCACACCGGTGCGGGCGGCCAGGTTGCGTAGCGCTTTCTCGCGTGCCAGGCCGGCGCGCAACTCCAGCGTCAGCAGTTCGTATTCTTCGGCCAGGGCCGGGCGCGCGGTGCGCATTTCCTCCACCACGCGCAGCACTGCGGCATCCAGCCCCAGTCCGGCTTCCACGCACACCATGATGAGGTCGAGGCTGTCCGGAAACGCTTCAAAGATGTCGCGCTGGCGGCGGCGAATTTTCATCTTCAGCGCGATGTTCGGCAGATAGAAACCGAGTAGCGCCGCAGCAAACAGCACGGTCAAGTATTCGTTCTGGTGGTTGGCATCAAAGCGGCCCAGCAATGCCACGGAGAGCAGCAGCGGCATCCCCGCGGCCAACAGTGTCTTGATGCCAAAGTAGATGGTGGGCGCTTCCGGCGAGCGCCAGCCAGCGTGTACGAAGCGCGTGCGTAGGTTGGACTGCTCCCAGCCTTCTTTGGGCAGCGAGGCCTTGGCCAGCGGCTTGGCGATCTGGCCCACCTTGCGCAGCCAGTCGTACGGATTCTCTCGCGGTACCAACCCCGGGGCTTCGCGGTCGATCTGCCCAAGGCGGCGCTGCAGCGCGCTTGGCCGCAAGACCGAGAGCGCAATCAGCACGGCGCCAAAGACGATGATGAACGTTCCGCCGAGCAATACTGTCTGTGCGATCTGCATGTCCGTTCAGGGTTGCCCCTGCCTCCGATTCTTGTTGCCTGGCCGTTGCATCAGATATGGATGCGCACGATCTGGCGGATCCACAGCACGCCCACGCAGGTCATCACAATGGCGGACCACATCATGTGAATGCCGGTCGGGTCCTTCCACAGCACGGACATCAAATCCGGGTTCAGTTGATAGACCATGAACGCCATGCCCGGCGGCAGCGCCGTCAGAATCCATCCACCCAGCCGACCCTCTGCCGACAGCACGCGCACCTTGTCCAGCAGTTGCAGGCGCTTGCGGATGAGCGTGCCGACGTTGTCGAGGATCTCCGCCAGGTTGCCGCCCGATTCACGCTGGATCAGGATGGCGATCACCAGGTAGCGCAGGTCGTCCACCGGCACGCGGTCGATCAACCCGGCCAGTGCATCGTTCAAGGCCACGCCGTAGTTGATCTGGCCGAATACCGTCGCCAACTCGGTGCCGATCGGCTGAGGGAGCTCATTGCCGGCCATTTCCAGCGCGCTGGGCAGCGCGTGGCCTGCACGCAGTGCGCGGCTGATCAGGTCGGTGGCCTCGGGCAATTGCGCTTCAAGCTTCATCAGCCGGCGCGTGCGCCGATGCAGCACGTAGAACAGCGGCAGCGAGGCAGCAACCACGGCAAGGACGACCGAGGCGATCCAGGGCGGGTTGACCGGCGAGAGGCCGAGGACGACCACGACCGGCGCAATCAGCGTCACGGCCAGGAACCGCGCCACCGACCAGTCCAGCCCCGATTGCAGCAACAGCAGATCCACCTGGTTGATGCGTGGCAGCCTGCCGAGCAGGGCCGCCATTTCGGGCGAGTCCGCCAGCACGCGCTGTTTGAGGATGCTCTCGTCCTGTCCGTGCCGTGCGCTGCTGAGCAAGGCCATCTTCAAGCGTTGGCTGAAGCGCTTGGCAGTCTGGCTGTGGCGGCTATCCCACCATAGATAGGTCGCCGATATGCCCAGCACGATGGCCACAAAGATCGAGAGCGTGAAGCCGATCACCATGGTGTCCATGACGGTTCTCCTTCAGACCTCGTATTGCGCCGAGGGGTCGTATAGCGATTCCGGCAGGTGAATGCCGAAGGCCTGCAGGCGTTCAGAGAACTTCGGCCGGACACCGGTCGCGCAGAAGTGGCCCTTGATGCGGCCGTCAGAATCGATGCCCTTGCGGCGGAAGGTGAAAATCTCCTGCATGTTCACGACTTCGCCTTCCATGCCGGTGATCTCCTGCACGCTCATCAGCTTGCGATGGCCGTCCGTCAGGCGCGTGACCTGCACCACCACCGTCAGTGCGGAGGTGATCTGCTGACGCATGGTTTTCGGCGGCAGTTGCAGGCCGGCCATGCTGACCATGTTCTCCAGCCGGGTGAGTGCGTCGCGCGGGGTGTTGGCGTGGATGGTGGCCAGCGACCCTTCATGCCCTGTGTTCATCGCATGCAGCATGTCGAGCGCTTCCGCACCGCGCACTTCGCCCAGGATGATCCGGTCGGGGCGCATGCGCAGAGCGTTTTTGACCAGCGAGCGCTGCGTGATCTCACCCCGGCCTTCGATGTTGGCAGGGCGGGTTTCCAGCCGGAGCACATGGTTCTGACGCAGTTGCAGTTCTGCCGCATCTTCAATGGTGACGATGCGCTCGTCGGCCGGGATGTAGCCCGAGAGAATGTTGAGCAGCGTCGTCTTGCCGCTGCCCGTGCCGCCTGAGATTAGGATGTTCAGCTTGGCCTTGACCATCGCATCGAGCAACTGCGCCATCTCCGGTGTGAGTGTGCGGAAGTTCACCAGATCCTGAATCGTGAGCGGGTTGACCGAGAAGCGCCGGATGGAGAGCAGCGGCCCGTCAATGGCCGATGGCGGAATGATCGCGTTGATGCGCGAGCCGTCCGGCAGGCGGGCATCCACCATGGGGCTGGATTCGTCGATGCGCCTGCCCACGCGTGACACCATCTTCTCGATCACGCGCATCAGGTGGGCGTCGTCGTGAAAGGTGACGTTGGTCAGCTCCAGCTTGCCGCGGCGTTCCACATACACATGCTTGTATGTATTGACCAGAATGTCGGAGATGGTCGGGTCGGCCAGCAGCGGCTCCAGTGGCCCGTAGCCGAGCATCTCGTCCTGCACGTCAGACACCAGCCGGCGGCGCTCCACCTCGTTGAGCTGGTGCTTGCCTTCATCGATGATGCGTTCGACCAACTGTGCCAGTTCGCGCTTGATCTGTTCCGGTGTGAGTTGCTGCAGGCGGCTCAGCTCCACCCGGTCGATGATGATCTGGTGCACGTCCTGCGCCGCCTGCTGGTAGGCAGCGCTGGTGTAACCGGATGAGCCGTTCGCTTGCGCGACGCGTTGTGGCAGCGCTTCGCCGGCTTGCTGAAAGAGTTGTTCTCGCAGTGACATGATGCGCTCCATGCTTGTATTGGGTTAGGCCCGCACGGGTGCCGGCACTTGATTGGCATGGCCGAACAGCTTGCGCAGCAGGCTATCGCGCTGCGGCTGCGTCGCCGGAAAAAGCTGGAACGCCATGTCCACCAGTGCGCGGGTGATCGGGGCGTTCTCGGCCAGTTGCAGCACCGGAATGCCCTGGGTGAGCGAGTCGCGCACGGGGCCCGGGTCGTAGGGCAGGGTGTGCGCGACCGCCATGCCGAAGGCGCTTTCCATGGTGTTCTGCGTGATCGGCATGCGCTTGTCGTATTGGTTGACCACCAGCCGCAGGCGCTCCGAGCGATAGCCGAGCGAGTGGCAGATCTCCATCAAGCGGCGGCCGGCCCGCAGGTACGACAGATGCAACTGCAGCACCGGGTAGATCACGTTGCTGTGGTCCAGCACCACAATGGAGGCCGGGTTGATGTCCTGACCCACGTCAAAGACCACTACGTCGTACATCGATGCAGCCAGCGTCAGGATGTGTTCCAGGTGCGTCGCCTTGATCTCGCCGGCCTTGATCGGGTCGCCGGCGCCAGCCAGCACGTCAAAGTCGGCGCTGACGTGCGTGACGCACGTGTCGAGCAGTGCGGCGTCCAGCCGGTCGATCTGGTTACACACGTTGGCCAGTGTGGCGGGCGGCGTCTGGTCGGTCACCACGAAGGCGGCGTCGCCGTATTGCTGGCAGAGATCGACCAGCAGCACGTGCTTGCCGTGGCGAGCGCTCAGCACATGCGCAAAGTTGGCCGCCGTGAAGGTGGTGCCGCTGCCGCCCTTGCACGAGAGAAACGACAGCACCTGGCCATCATTGCGCGTGCTCGAGAGTGCATGGCTGGTGCAGCGCTGCAACTCTTCGCGAAACTCGTTTGCCTCGGGTGGCCATGGCAGCACGCACTGCACGCCGGCGCGCATGGCGCGCATCAGCAGGTCGGCTGAAGGGGCTTGCGTCAGCAGCATGCACAGCGTGTCGGGGCGGTCGGCTGTCAGGCGGCGCAGTTGTTGAATGTCATCGGCGCTAAAGGCGGCGGCTTCCAGGATCAGCAGGTCGGCGCCTTGCCCGAGCCCGGGCTGGCCGAGCACCTCAGCCGGGGCAGCGCACGTCCGTTGCACGGCGTGGTTGGAGGCTTGTGCGATCAGCCCTGCCAGGTACTGCAGGTGAGACTCATCGGCGGATACGACAGCGATCTTGGCCATGACCTTGCTCCTGTGAGCGTCTGGTGGCGCGCCGCGCGCGTGGCGAGTGCGATGCGGCGGCGCGCCGTTCCGGTTACCGACTTTGGGAGTCCAGGCTGCTGCCGCTGCCCACGCCCACCGCGAAGGCGCTCACGTCGGCCTGCGGTTTGGTGAACTGGGTGTTGTAGCGGTCCATGGCAGCCGTGGCCGCACGCCCATCCACACCCATCACCGGATCGGTGTTGGACCCCGCATCGGGGTTCAGCGTCTGCATGGCACGCAGGGTGCGTACGGCTTCACCAAAGTGCTGGTCGTAGACCGGGGTGGAAGTCATGCAGCCTGCCTGCGTGAGGGCGGTGAGGGCGATTGCGCCGCAGAGTCCCGCTCGCGTCAGCTTTGCAGTGATGTTCATGATCGTCTCCTTGCAGAATCAGTGCGTTCGGGTCAGTCATGGAAGGGCTGTTCGCCCATCGACACAAAGCGGCGCGTGTCGGGTGCTGGTGCGGCTGCCGTGGGTGCTGCTGGTGTGTCGCTGTCGGCAGGTGCGGGTGGCGCCGCGACGGCTGCGGGGGCCTGTGCTTCTTTTGCGGCAGGTGCGGCGGGTGTTGCTGGTGCAGCAGGTGCGGCTGCGGTGGGGGCTGGCGTTTGAACGGGTACAGGGGTGGCCGCGGCGTCCATTACTTGCGGGGCCTTGGGTGCCGGCAGGGCTGAAGTGGGCGCGGCGGTGGCGGCCGGTGCCTTGGCGGGCGCTGCCGGGTGGCCTTCCATGTTGCCGTTCATCAGGATCTCGCCGGTGTTGGTCGAGCCAAAGCTGTCGGTCGGCAGCGGATAGTTGGCCGGCAACGGCTTGACCAGGTGCGGCGTGACAACGAACACCAGCTCGGTCTGGTCGCGCTGGAAGCTGGTGCTGCGTGCCAGGGCGCCGATCACCGGCAGCTCGCCCACACCCGGGATCGCATTCAGGCTGCCCGTGATGTTGTTCTTGATCAGCCCGCCGATAGCGAAGCTCTGGCCGTCATGCACCTGCAGCGTGGTCGACGCGCGTCGCGTGGTGATGAGCGGCAGGATCGACGTGTTGTTGCTGTTGGGTGCCGTTACGGCCACGCCCGTTGGCGAGAGCTCCGACACTTCCGGCGAGACCTTCAGGTTGATGCGGCCGTTCTCCATCACGGTGGGCGTGAAACGCAGGCCCACGCCGAAGGTTTCTTCCTGCAGGATCACCGTGGCGACGCCGCCCACCGGAGAACCCTGTGCCACCGGTATGAACACCTTGCCGCCTGCGAGGAAGCTGGCTTCCTGGCCGCTGATGGCCATCAGACTTGGTTCGGCCAGCACCTTGACCAGGCCATCGCCCTTTTGCGCGTCGAGCGAGAACTTGAGCGGCAGGTGGTTGTTCTTGCTGAAGTTGACGATGTCGTTCGACCCCGACAGGAAGTTGGCGAGCGCACCCACCGTCCAGCTGCCGAACGCACCGTTGACGTTGAGCGCCGAGCCCATCTGGTCGATCAGGGTCTTGGAGACTTCCGCCACCTTCACTTCCAGCATGACCTGCTGCGGCGCTTCTACCGCCATCATGTTGATGATGCGCGGGCTGCGCAGCGGTCCGCCGTTCTGGCCGCCGGCATTCATCTGTCCGGCGGTCTGCTGTCCGGCGGCGCCCTGGTCGTCACGCACGGGGCTGCGGGCCTGGCGCGTGACAAACGCGTTGGCGATGTCCACGATCTTTTGCGCCTGCACGGAGTCGCTGACTGTGCCACCCAGTACGATGCTGTCGGCAGCGGCAGAGACCTCGACATTCTTGGCACCCGGTACCAGGCGACGGAGCGCGGCTTGCAGACCGGCCGGGTCTGCCCCAACCGACACATCAATCACCGTGCATGAACCGCTGCGGCCTTGCACGATCATGTTGGTGGAGCCGACATCCAGCCCCAGCACATAGAGCGTTTGCGGTGACACCAGCATGGCCTGCACGATGCGCGGGTTGCCCACCGTGCGATTGCGCACCGGTTCAGGCAACTGCACCATCGTCGACTTGCCGATCGGCACCGTCACCTCGCTGTGTTCACGCATGGCCCCGGTGCAGTTGGGGCCCCTGGCGGCCGACTCGCGGTTGGCTTCTGCCGTGGCCGGGCTGCCGATGGTGACCTGGATCGGACCACTGGCCGACATGTGCATCGGCTTGGTGGGCGCGGCTGCGTTGTTGTTCAGGATGGCGGACTCGACGCCCACTTGCGCGTGCGCCGTGCCTACCCAGATCTCCCCCAGCATGGCCACTGCCACGGCAGTCGCCTTCATGTACGTTCCCATGCAGCGTGCCTCGCCGCGATGCTTGATGAGTCGGTTCATGTTGATCCCCCAGATTGGTTGTTCTGCGTGACAAGGCCCGTTGTCAGATGCTTGTGACCGTGCCGGGGCTCTCTTCCTGGAGCCTTTGGTCTGTTCTTCCTTTTCTTGCGTTTGTTTTGTTCGTCCCGTGTGTTGCGTTGGTGCGCAGCTTGGCCGCTCAGAAGCACTCGCTGCCGTGGTCCACACCGGCGAGCACGCCGACGCAGTTGCCCGGTGCGCGCGGTGCTGCTGCCACGCGATGCACCACCTGCACCGTACGGACCACCGGCACCGCCACCGCTGCCGTGATGGCCGGTTCCTTGAGCAGCGTGCTCTTGGTGGCGCCATTGGTATCAGCGGGTTGCGGGTCGATCTGGTTGCGCAGCACCAGAGAAAGCGTGCCCACGCTGCGTGCGAGGTCGAGCTTCTCGGCTTGCTCAGGCGTGACTTCCAGTGTGACGGCGTTGACGACCTTGGGTTTGGTGTCGTCGCGGTTCACCTCTTGCGCGACGGCCAGCACCAGGATCTTCTCCAGCACGATCTTCGAGATGGATTGGTCCGAGCGATCAGCCCCAGTTGCCTTGCCGTCCTTGGAGTCCTGCATGGTGTTGACGATGATGTCGACGTAGCTGCCCGGCAGTGCAAAGCCGGCCACGCCCACCACATCGTTCACCCGCACGGTGATGGCGCGCTTGCCGTCGGCAATCACGGCCGACAGGCCGCCCGCGGTGCCTTGCGGTGTCAGCTTGGATTCGAGCACCGGTTCACCGCGCGTCAGGCTGGTACGAACCACGCGGCCGCTGAGCGCTTGCACGTCAGTGACGGCGCCCGGCGGCAGACTGGACGTTGGCCAGTCCACCACCTTGACGAAGTCCGGCGACAGGCGCTGGCCCAGATCGATATCGGCTGCGGCCACCGCCACCTTGGTGATGCCGTTGCTGCTTTGCTGCGTGAGCCAGCGCGAGGCGAAGATCACCGCCGCCAAGCCGGCGATCGTGGCGATCAGCAGCATGGAAAGGATGCGAAGGTTTTTCATTTCCCAACCCCACTCAGTTGTTCATCAATCCCACCGCCACCGGGTGCAAAGGCACGTAGCGGGTATGCAGGGCCGGCCAAGGCGCCGGTCGGCCAGGAGACGAGAGGGGGAGGGCGGTGGATGCCAGTCCGGACGCGGACCACACGCGTGGCGATGCGGCGCCGCGCAGACCCTGGCTTGCCCGATGGTGCGACTGCATTGGCGCATTTCACTTCTCCCCGGTGCGAGCCTTTACTTGCGAGGCCCTTCACTGCATGGCGTATCTGGCGCGTGCCTGATGGTGTTCTTCCCTTCAGACCTGAAGCGGCGACACCGTGTGCTGTCTTGCAGCGCTTCGGCACGCGCCAGTGTTCCCCCTCGGCTTACAACACGCCCCACTTCACCAGCAGCGTCCCGGCGGCAAACGCCACCGCGTACGGCAACTGGATCGTTCCACTGCGCTTGCCGCCCGTTTCCGGTGAAGGCACCGCCTTGCCACCAAACGGCAGCGACAGCAGCAGCGTTGAAACCCCTGCAAACGAGCGTTGCGCGTCACGGCGCAGCAACACCATGGCGAGCGCGAGTACACCGCCCGCCAGAAAACTCACGAAGGCAACGTGAAAGGCGCCGAACGGCCCCATGAAGGCGCCGATCGCGCCCATCAGCTTCACGTCGCCGGCACCCATGCCACCCAGCAGGTAGATGCCGATACACAGTCCCATGCCCACGGCGGCACCACCCAGCCAGGCGAGTGCGCCCGCGGTGAGACCTTGCGTGAGACATTGCGCGAGGAGCGCTGCCACCAGGCCCGAAGCCACCAGCCAGTTCGGGATGCGGCGCGAGCGCACGTCGCTCGCTGCGGCAATCACGATGAGCACGATCAGGCTGAGGTTTGCCAAGGCACTCAGGCTTGTCATGGTGGTCATCTCAGGTTCCTCACGGGTGTTTGTTCTGGCTGTGCCACGCGGCATCGGGAGTGCCGCGGGCCAGCGTATGTCTGACCGGATCAGGTCCGGTGCTGCCGGACCCGATCTGGGCGGACTCGCACTGCTCAGCCGGCGGCCGTCGACAGCTGGGTAGCGATCGAATTCCAGATGGCGCCGACCGCGGTCTTGACGGTGGTCCCGTAGGTGACCATCACCAGTGCCACAAAGGCCAGCAGCAGTGCGTATTCCACGCCGGCCGCACCGTCTTCTTCGCGCACGAAACGCTTGATCATGGCTTTCATGTCAATCTCCTCACGTCATGGTTCAAGGATTGCGCTCCGCTGAAGTTCGGGCGCTGCGTTCTGGCCAGACAAGCCGGCCAAGGCCAAACCAGGGGTTCCGGGAATCGCGTGCGCACAACCGGTGCCATACCGATACAAGACCGGCATGTTCCAGAGCACGAACTGACAAGAGGCTCCCCCGACTTCACCAGTTCTCAGGGATTGCACCGGCATGGCTGCCGGTGCGCTCTCGCCCGAACATCGCCGCATAGCAGCGTCTGCCCATTGGGCGCCGTGGGCCGGTCCATGCTTCCTCCAGGAACCGGCTCACGCCTGAAAGTGCAACAACTTCTGTTCATCGCAGGCGCTCCCGGCCACTTGGCTGGTCCCCGCGATCGGCTGGCATCTCTGTGCCAGCGCGTCTACAACTTCCCCGTACCGTTTTCTGTTCTGTTTGCTGCGCCGCTCATGTGTGGCAAGCGCTGTTTGCTACCGGGTCCGTAGCGCGACTGCGTCTGCTGCCCGGACTTTGAATCTCAACCACCCGAACCACCTCCCGACGAGCCCCATCAACCGAACCCGCCAGGTGCCATCAACACTGATGCCGCGTTGCTCCAAAAATCACCCACGCTGCCTTCGACGCTTGCCATGACACCCACCAGCACAATGGCCACCATGACCAGCAGCAGCGCGTATTCCACGCTGGAGGCACCGGCTGGTCGGTGTTTGCTGTGTTTGTTGATGGTTTTCATGGCCCACCCCCTCAGGTGATTCGCCTGTTTCGTCCTGTCTTTCCAGAACAGTGCTTGGCTATGTCGGCGCGAGCATAAGAGCGACGACCGTGCCATTGCTGCTAAGTCCTTGATTTTCCTGGGCTGGGCAGGAATCCCCGCATCCAGCCCAGGCAGTTGGCCTGCGCATGTATCCCGCGCGTTACGGACACTTTGTGCCGCACACGACCTAGCAAACGATCACGCACACGCGGTTTGCGCAAAATCCAAACGTAAAAGTGACGTGCACGTGTTGTGCATCGCAAAAAGACAGGGGTAACCCCGAAGCCGTGCCAGCGGCGGCCGTTCGTGCATTACTGAAACAAGGGGGACCTTGCCGAGACAAGATGCAACGCGCCGCAATCACCTAGCGCGGTGTGAGCGCGACGCGACTTGCGGCACGTCTTGCAGGAAGAGAGGAGCGCTTGATCGGAGAGGTGGCCTACAGCGGAACCACTGCCTGATCCCGACACCCGATGCCTTGGCCTCGGCACCGTCGTACGGAAGGATTAGGCAGGCGACCGACAGCGTGGGCGCGGGCAGGGGCGTCAAAACCGTTTCAGTTTTGAAACGCGACCCCCAAAGTGCGAGGAAAACGCGAGAAAAGCGACATCCGAATGGACATCGCTGCCACCGCAAATGAGAACCGCTACAGCACCAGCGGACGGTCGCTCAGCTCATTGGCACGTGGGGTGCCATCAGCGGGGGCGTGGGCGGCGAGGATGTCGTTGATCTGCGCCAGCGCTTCCAGCACCGGCGCCATCGTCACGCGCTGAGCAAAGCCGCGCGTAATGGTCTCGCAGGCCGTGCGCCAGGCATGTGCATCGACCTTGGCGGCGATACCGTGGTCGGCCAGGATTTCAACTGCGTGGTCGGCCAGGTTGATGTAGAGCAGCACGCCCACGTGCTCGCGCGTGTTCCACACCTCCAGCAGGCCGAACAGCGTGCGTGCGCGGTGGCGTGGCGTGACGCCTGCCCACGCATCGCGCACCGGCAGCGAGCTTTCGATGACGACGCGCACTTCGCCGCGATGGCGTTGTTCGCCTTCACGCACAGCGGCTTCCAGCTTTTGCAGATCGGCCGGAGGAAAGGCGCGCTTGGCGTGCGACGAGGTGGTCAGCAGGTGGGTGAGGGCACGGCGTGCGCCGCGATGGTGTCGGGTTTGAGATGCCATGGTCGTGATTGCGCTCACCAGTTGCCGGAGGCGCCGCCGCCACCGAAATCGCCACCGCCGCCTCCACCGAAGCCGCCGCCGGAATCGCCGCCACCGAAACCACCGCCGCCGCGTCCCCAGCCGCCGCCCAAGCCGCCACCGATGCCACCACCAAGCCCGCCGATGGTGCCCGGGCCCCAGCCACGGTTGCCCATCACCACGCGCGTGCCGGGCCGGCCGCCGGGCAGGCTGCCTGTGACGCGCCCGCCCGAACGCATGGCCGCGCTCAGCACAAAGAACACGATGATTGCCAGCGGAAACAGCACCGGTAGCCAATCGCCGATGCCGCCGTCGGCCTGCTGACGCTTTGCGCGCTCGGCCGGCGGCAGGGTCTCTTGCGCAACGATGGTCTGGATAGCGGAAATGCCTGCCGACAGCCCGCCGTAAAAATCGCCCTGGCGGAAGTGCGGTGCCATCACATCCTGCAGGACGCGCTTCGATTGCGCGTCGGTCAGCACCCCCTCCAGCCCGCGTCCCACCTCAATGCGCATCTTGCGCAGTGATGCCGGGTTGTCCTTGGCGATGAGGATGATGGCGCCATCATCCACGCCCTTGCGGCCAGCCTTCCAGGCATCCGCCACGCGAATGCCGTAAGCCTCGATGGGTTCAGGCGCCGTAGAAGGCACCATCAGCACGAAAATCTGGCTGCCGCGCTGTTGCTCGTAGTCGGCCAGCACCTGTTCGAGCGCGCTGCGCTGTTGGGCAGACAGCGTGCCCGTCAGGTCGGTCACGCGCGCGGCCAGCGGCGGCACGGCCACCTCGTCACTCTGCGCGCGCGCAGGCAGTGCGGTAGCCAGCCAGAGGGCCGCTGTCAGCAGGAAGGCGAAGAAAACACGCGCGCGCATCGACATCATCGTCAGCTCGTCAGAACTTCACCGCTGGGGCGGTGGAGATACCTTTCTCGTTCTCGACCGTAAAGTTCGGCTTGACCTGATAGCCCATCACCTTGGCCGTCAGGTTGGTCGGGAAGCTACGGGCCAGCACGTTGTAGTCCTGCACCGACTTGATGTAGCGCTGGCGCGCCACGGTGATGCGGTTCTCGGTGCCTTCCAACTGCGATTGCAGATCGCGGAACGACTGATCGGCCTTGAGCTGCGGATAGTTTTCCGACACCGCCATCAAGCGCGACAACGCGCTGGAAAGCTGCCCCTGCAATTCCTGGAATTTCTGGAACGCCGCCGGATCGTTGAGCACCTCGGGCGTGATCTGGAAGCTGGTGGCAGCGGCGCGTGCCTTGGTCACGGCTTCGAGCGTGTCCTTCTCGTGCGTGGCGTAGCCCTTGACCGTGTTGACCAGATTCGGGATCAGATCAGCACGGCGCTGGTATTGGTTGACGACCTCGGCCCAGGCGGCCTTGGTAGCTTCGTCCTTGGACTGAAAATCGTTGTAGCCGCAGGCGGACAGGAACGGCGCGGCCAGCAAGGCCAGCGACAGCGCCAACCAGCGCAACACCGAAAAACGCGTCGAACGAACAGACAGGGCAGCGGTCATGAGTACCTCGTGATCAGACAGTCAGACAAACAATGTGGCATGAGACCGACATCGTCTCATGGCGTTCCAGCGAACTCTAGCCTATGCGCTTGACGCCCCGGTCACACACCAGTACGGTATGGGGACTTTTTTGACAATTTCCATGCGCGCGATTTCCTTTGCTTCGTCGATTTGCATCGCACCGGCCTTCAGCCAGTCGGTCGCGTCGACGCGTGCGCACGCAAAAAAAGCCTCCAAACAGCCGCTCGTCTGACCGGAGCGCTGTTCCGTCAGATGGGCGACGGAACAGCGGCTGACCGATACGCTAGACACGGTTGACCTCTTACCCGCATCTCGCGGGCCCTGCATTCCCGATGCTCTCCTGATGGTTCTTGAT
The DNA here is from genome assembly GCF_016429285.1 of Ralstonia sp. ASV6. GTDB lineage: Bacteria > Pseudomonadota > Gammaproteobacteria > Burkholderiales > Burkholderiaceae > Ralstonia > Ralstonia flaminis. The sequence goes on along the minus strand of NZ_JAELUI010000046.1, from coordinate 278 downwards.
CGGTCGTTGATTCGTCCAGGAGTGTTGTCGTGCTTGAAAACCCATCTACCCATCTTTCCCCCAGCGCGCGTCCGTCGTATGCAGGCATCTGGGTGCCCATCGTCACGCCGTTTGCCAATGATGTGACGCGCTCGGTCGACTACGGTGCGCTGTATACATTAGTGGCGCGATATCGCGCGCAGGGTGTTGCTGGTTTTGTGGCCTGCGGCAGTACGGGTGAGGCTGCCGCGCTCTCCGATCAAGAGCAGGCCGACGTGCTCGATACGGTACGCGCCGCT
>NZ_JAELUI010000451.1 GCF_016429285.1 Ralstonia sp. ASV6 | reverse complement strand
CTACCACATGGTCCTGGTACCGTGACGTCAGCCGAGAGCGGCATCGCCAAACCCGGACAATGCTTTTCAGGCTCATTGCCAGCCCGCTGGCCTTGTCCGGGGCAGTAAGACAACTCCACCGTCCGGAGCTATGTGTTCTCTTACTCGACGGATGCAATGCGGAGGTGGAGGTGCCAACCGTGAACTCTCGTCTCCACCTTGTCAGCAGATGGAACTGGAATCCTTCAGCCAAACTACAATTGGATTAGAACCGTTGGACTTGCAAGCGGCCATCACTTATTTCCCCCTCCCCCTTTGGCAGATTGGCATGGAGGGCACGACCCGCTGTTTGGAGGCCAGCGGAGGCGAAAGATGGGTGGAAAAAGACGGCCTAGGACATACAACGCAGTGGGTAATGG
>NZ_JAELUI010000450.1 GCF_016429285.1 Ralstonia sp. ASV6 | reverse complement strand
CCCCCCCCCCCCCCCCCCCCCCCCCCCCCCCCCCCCCCCCCCCCCCCCCCCCCCCCCCCCCCCCCACCATTTTCACTGCCTACCCACACCCCGTCCCCCTACCCCCCCACTCCACTGCCTTCGTCGGCAGCTTCAGATGTGTATAAGAGACAGGGAGTCGACAGGTCCCTGCTCGCCGCGTGGCGCCTGGGTTGAAATGGGGTCAAGCTCTTGGATGTCAAGGTCCAGGTCTGAATCGGAATCGCGAGTGGGAGAGTCTGTCTCTAATACACATCTCCGAGCCCACGAGACATGGCGCCTGATCTAGTATGCCGTCTTATGAGTGAAAATGTGGGGGGGGGGGGGGGGGGGGGGGGGGGGGGGGGGGGGGGGGGGGGGGGGGGGGGGGGGGGGGGGGGGGGGGG
>NZ_JAELUI010000449.1 GCF_016429285.1 Ralstonia sp. ASV6 | reverse complement strand
CCCCCCCCCCCCCCCCCCCCCCCCTCCCCCCCCCCCCCCCCCCCCCCCCCTCCCCCCCCCCCCCCCCCCCCCCCCCCCCCCCCCCCCCCCCCCCCCCCCCCCCCCCCCCCCCCCCCCCCCCCCCCCCCCCCCCCCCCCCCCCCCCCCCCCCCCCCCCCCCCCCCCCCCCCCCCCCCCCCCCCCCCCCCCCCCCCCCCCCCCCCCCCCCCCCCTTTTCACGCAGAAGACGGCATACGAGATCAGGCGCCATGTCTCGTGGGCTCGGAGATGTGTATAAGAGACAGGCAGCGCCATGCCCGGGGCTTCGTAGATGCCGCGGCTCTTGGCTTCGATGATGCGGTTTTCGATCTGGTCGCTCATGCCCAGGCCGTGGCGGCCGCCGATGCAGTTCAGCTC
>NZ_JAELUI010000448.1 GCF_016429285.1 Ralstonia sp. ASV6 | reverse complement strand
AGGTATACCTTACCTGTATCCTTGCCTACGTACCGATGTAAACCCTCGCTCATCGTACTCGGCGCGAACCTCCTTCTTCCGACAACACCCAATTCAATACGCATGGCCCTGCCATGACCACCCATTTGATATTTACCCCCAATTCTCTACATCCCTGGCAATCGTTCCGCTCATAGTTGCGAACCTTTTATTCTCGCGAACCGATCGGCAGATTCAAGAGCAAGCACAAGACTTGCTTCCCAATTGTACGACGACGAGCGAGCGCGACGTACACCATTCGACTGACTCGATTTTTTGCGACTGAGCTAGGACGTAGCTAGCGCGGTTGCATACGGACTTTCAATGGCGCCACCCTCGCCCCGACGGTCTTTCAGAGCGCGAGCTGCACAGTCCCAATC
>NZ_JAELUI010000447.1 GCF_016429285.1 Ralstonia sp. ASV6 | reverse complement strand
CCCCCCCCCCCCCCCCCCCCCCCCCCCCCCCCCCCCCCCCCCCCCCCCCCCCCCCCCCCCCCCCCCCCCCCCCCCCTTTTCAAGCAGAAGACGGCATACGCGATCAGGCGCCATGTCTCGTGGGCTCGGAGATGTGTATAAGAGACAGCGCCTGGATGCCAGACTGCTCGTTCACACCCGCATAGTTGCCGCTAGCGTTGCCGTTGCTGTGGCTAAAGCTGGCGCTTCCGCCGCCTTGGCTCTGTCTCTTATACACATCTGACGCTGCCGACGAAGGCCGTGGAGTGGAGGTGGCGGGGGGGGGGGGGGGGGTGAGGGGGGGGGGGGGGGGGGGGGGGGGGGGGGGGGGGGGGGGGGGGGGGGGGGGGGGGGGGGGGGGGGGGGGG
>NZ_JAELUI010000446.1 GCF_016429285.1 Ralstonia sp. ASV6 | reverse complement strand
CCCCCCCCCCCCCCCCCCCCCCCCCCCCCCCCCCCCCCCCCCCCCCCCCCCCCCCCCCCCCCCCCCCCCCCCACCCCCCCACCCCCCCCCCCCCCCCCCCTACACTCCACGGCCTTCGTCGGCAGCGTCAGATGTGTATAAGAGACAGGGCATGCTGGGCGCGAGCTTCACCGGCGCGAGCGGCAAGGTCGGCCTGCAACTGAGAGAACAGAGTGGTGAGCATGGGTGGTCTGCGTGTTGTGGGTGGAAGGCTGTCTCTTATACACATCTCCGAGCCCACGAGACATGGCGCCTGATCGCGGATGGCGTCTTCTGGGTGAGAAGGGGGGGGGGGGGGGGGGGGGGGGGGGGGGGGGGGGGGGGGGGGGGGGGGGGGGGGGGGGGGGGGGGGGGGGGGGG
>NZ_JAELUI010000445.1 GCF_016429285.1 Ralstonia sp. ASV6 | reverse complement strand
CATGTACACAAGACAGTATGTCGTCTAGAGTCACATGGAGGAATTATAGATAATGAGGAGATGGTCAGTATAGCGTATTAAATCCAGAAATGAGGCGGGGGCATGTTCCATCCCCGCGTATGCATTTTTTTGCTCTCTATATACCATTAATCGTTCCCAACATTTCCAACAACGTGTCCAATTTCATACATCGCAAGAGCTTCAAAGAGAAAAAAAAAGCCAAAAAAACGCCAGATCCATGATGTCCCAAATATGAAATCCACAGCCCCTGGTACAATACATCACACCAAACATTTCGTTTCTTTCCACCACTATCGCCAGCATAAGGTAGGTAAAGTAAAATCCCATAGAGACTCGTCGTCATCCCTCGCAAGGTAAATAACCGTAGTATATATATATG
>NZ_JAELUI010000444.1 GCF_016429285.1 Ralstonia sp. ASV6 | reverse complement strand
GGAGAAGGGAAAGAATATTCAGCTCCGCGACTGGGTCGCAGTACTAGAGAGGGACGGCCGAGAAGGAAAGGCGCTTCAGCAGGCGTACTTGAACTTGGACTCTTCAAATCCGAAATAATGTTGAGGCCCGAAAATGAGGAAGAATCCAAAGAAGAAAGAGTTTTGGTGTTTGACTGGTTTTTTTTAACTTAGCACGGCGTTTTATATCGAGGCATTAGGGGTTAGGCTTTATTTTAGTTTTCTTCTTTGGGTTTGGAGCAGCTTGAGCTCCTTGAATCACTTGACGGCATGGAAAAGAGGTCCCGATGCGAAAATTGCGTTGAGGTATGGAGGCCGTGAAAGTAGTTTTGGTATTTTGCGCAGTTGAGGTAGTCGCAATATCAAATCTTGAAATCAATTG
>NZ_JAELUI010000443.1 GCF_016429285.1 Ralstonia sp. ASV6 | reverse complement strand
CCCCCCCCCCCCCCCCCCCCCCCCCCCCCCCCCCCCCCCCCCCCCCCCCCCCCCCCCCCCCCCCCCCCCCCCCCCGCTTTTCTCGCAGAAGACGTCATACGCGATCAGGCGCCATGTCTCGTGGGCTCGGAGATGTGTATAAGAGACAGCCACCGCCCCAGCGGTGAAGTTCTGACGAGCTGACGATGATGTCGATGCGCGCGCGTGTTTTCTTCGCCTTCCTGCTGACAGCGGCCCTCTGGCTGGCAGCCCTGTCTCTTATACACATCTGACGCTGCCGACGAAGGCCGTGGAGTGTAGATCTCGGTGGGGGGGGGATCGGGAAAGGGGGGGGGGGGGGGGGGGGGGGGGGGGGGGGGGGGGGGGGGGGGGGGGGGGGGGGGGGGGGGGGGGGGGGGGG
>NZ_JAELUI010000442.1 GCF_016429285.1 Ralstonia sp. ASV6 | reverse complement strand
CCCCCCCCCCCCCCCCCCCCCCCCCCCCCCCCCCCCCCCCCCCCCCCCCCCCCCCCCCCCCCCCCCCCCCCCCCCTTTGTTCAAGCAGACGACGGCATACGAGATCAGGCGCCATGTCTCGTGGGCTCGGAGATGTGTATAAGAGACAGTCCCGATCACGGCGCGCCGTGTCGTCACGTTCCACGCAAGCCAGAAGCTCAAGGCGCTCGTTGAAGAGCGTGTCGAGCCGATGCCTGCGGGCGTTGTTGGCGCTGTCTCTTATACACATCTGACGCTGCCGACGAAGGCCGTGGAGTGTAGGTGTGGGTGGGGGGGGGGGGGTGAGGGAGGGGGGGGGGGGGGGGGGGGGGGGGGGGGGGGGGGGGGGGGGGGGGGGGGGGGGGGGGGGGGGGGGGGGGGG
>NZ_JAELUI010000045.1 GCF_016429285.1 Ralstonia sp. ASV6 | reverse complement strand
CCCCCCCCCCCCCCCCCCTCTTCACCCACCCCGCCACCACCGAGACCTACACTCCACGGCCTTCGTCGGCAGCGTCAGATGTGTATAAGAGACAGAGTCTCATCCGTGAGACTGTCAGGCGGTGCTACCACGCCCGCCTGACAAAAAGCAGCCTCACTGCGCGAGGCCAAAAACGAGTCGTCGGCAGCGTCAGAAAGTGCTGCATTGACCTCGTCAAGGGAAAGGGAACGGCGGGGTGAAGACACACGACCACCGGACGCTTCGCGGTAAGCCTGCTCAGCCAGACGCGCACGGTGCTCTGCAGCTTTGCGTCCCAACAACTGACGCAACCAGAGCGGCTTAATCACGCCATGGGAATCACGAGCTGCGAGCTCGCGGTCAAGAAAGGGGGTGGGATCGGAAGAAACACCAGCCGAAAGCGCCTTCAGAGACTTACCGTCCCGAGGCAACATCGACACCATGCGAATAGCCATCCCGTACCCCCTTGTGCCCGGCCTACTCCCAAAGGGGTAAACCGGTTATATTTCGGCTAAATCCACGTCCCGTGAATCCACGGACCGTAGATTAATCCACACACTGTGGATTAACAAGAGGGGTGCCGACTATGAAAAGCGTGAAATACCTGGACGCCGTGATGGAGCGCCACGGCCTGAAAACAGACAAAGCACTATGCGAACACATGGGCTGGTCTCATAGTGCCGTCAACAACTACCGGAAAGGCCTGCGAATCATGGACAACGAGCAGTGCATGCGCGTTGCCCTGGAGCTAAGCATGGAGAACCCGCTGCCAATCATCATGGCAGCAGACGCCGACCGCGCAGAACGAGCTGGCCAGCGGTCGCTGTGGGAAGTTTTTTCACCGAGGATGGCGCATAGCGCAGCGACCATCCTCGTGCTGGCGACCGCAGGTGTCACAAATTTTGTGACACCAACTACCCTGCAAGCCTTTAGCCACGCCATTGCAGCGGGCCAACGCTTTGCATTATGTTAAATAACATGCGGGCCAGCACATGCTGACCCCGACCCAGTCTCAACTAAGCCTTCTTCAGAAACTCCGGCTTCAGTAGATAGCTCACCCCGTCGATCTTGCAATCAATCGGGTGGTCGCCTGAGACAAAGCGAATGTTCTTGATCTTGGTGCCGGCTTTGAGCACGCCCGACCCACCCTTGAGCTTGAGGTCCTTGACCAGCGTGGCTGAGTCGCCAACGTTCAGGATGTTGCCGTTGCTGTCCTTGATCACGGGCTCGGCTTCCACTTCGGCTTCCTGCGCCGAAGGGTTCCATTCATGCGCGCAATCCGGGCAGATGAAGAGCTCGCCATCCTGATAGGTGTTTTCAGAAGCGCATAGCGGACAGGCTGGAATGGCGGACATATCGATCGAGTTGCGTGAAATTGGCGAAACGGGGCCGCACTATAGCAGCCGTGATGGCACCCAACGGTTGACGATCGTCACACCGGGGCGCCCAGCACATCCATGAAATTGCACAGCGCCGCACTCTGCGCCTGTGCCCGCCATAGCAAATGGACTTCCACCGCCAGCGGCAGCCAGTCGACCCGCTTGAACACGATGCCGGGCGGGTTCATGCGCCGGATACTGTCTTGCATGACGGCCACCCCCAGACCGGCGCTGACCAGCCCCAGAATGATCGAGATCTGTGGCGCCTCGAACTGGATATCCGGGCGGAATCCGCTCGATTCACACGCTTCCAGCAGCCGCACGCGCCCCGCCGGATTGAGCGTCTTGGGAAACGCGATCCACGGCAAGCCATCCAGGTCTTGCGGCGTCACAGTGGGCCGAGCGGCCAGCGGATGATCTTCGGCCACCACCAGCACGAACGGCTCGCGCGTCAGCAGACGACTGGCCAGGGTGCCATCGGGTTTTGGCGGGTTGTAGACGAAGCCGACATCGATCGCTGAACGCTCCAGCGCCTCGGCCTGCTCGCCCGAGCGCATGGTCGACAGCTTCAGGTTCACACGCGGATACGCCGCCCGGAACTGCCGCAGGGCGGCCGGCAGCCTCCCACTGTGGATCACTCCTTCGCAGTAGCCGATACCGAGCGTGCAGGCTTCTCCCCTGCCCGCCTGGCGCGCCTGCTCTTCCACCCGTTCGGCCTGGGCGAGCAGGTTGCGAGCCTCCTGGAGAAAATCCCGGCCTGCGGTGGTCAGTCGCACGCGCTGTTTGACGCGCTCGAACAATTGCAGCCCGAGGTGATCTTCCAACTGGCGGATCTGGCGCGAGAGCGGCGATTGCGAGATGTGCAGCCGCTCAGCGGCACGCCCAACGTTTTCCGTCTCTGCCACGGCGACGAAATACCGGAGCTGTTGCAGTTCCATGGTAAGTCCTGTGATGCATCAAGTCTGCCAAATTCAGTCTTGGACAGCATTATAGGGTCGGCCATAGAGTCAACGCATCGCGACTTCGCACCGATTGCGAAAGGACTTGAAATGAATACCGCCACACATCGGCACGGCCTGACTCCGCATCTGACGATTCCCCAGGGCATTCTGCTGACCACGCTCGTCTTGCTGAGTGCGTCCGGCCTGGTTGCCTCGGACATCAACCTGCCCGGCATGCCGCTCGCTGCCCAAGCGCTGGATGCCCCCATCACAGCCTTGCAGCAGACCTTCAGCGTGTACGTGATCGGGCTGGCGGTCGCGCAGGCGCTGTATGGCGCGCTGTCGGACACTTACGGGCGCCGACGTCTGGTGATTGGCGGCATGGCGGTCTATGCGCTGGCTTCGATCGCCTGTGCCCTGGCGCCCAGCGTGGCGCTGTTCGGCCTGGCGCGCGTGTTCCAGGCGCTCGGCGCCGGGGCCGGAATGGTGATCGGCCGCGCCATCATCGGAGACATCTTCGATGCCAAGCGGGCCGCGCGCATCTTCACCACCATCATGCCGATCGTCGGGGCGTCGCCCGCGCTGGCACCGCTGGTGGGCGGCTACCTGACGGATGCCGTCTCGTGGCGTGCGCCCTTCCTGCTGACAGCCGCCCTGGGTGTCGCTGCAGTCGTGCTGATGCTGCTCTACATCCCGGAGACCCTGCCCCAGGCGCGCCGGCAGCGCAGCGCGTTCATGACGTTCCGCAATTACCCGATGCTGCTGCGTCAGCCGCGCTTCTGGACGTACGCGCTCAACCTGTGCGTCGGCTATGCGGCCTACCTCGGCTATCTGGCAGCGTCCCCCGTGATTCTTGAACACATGGGGTTGGGGCCCAGGGCCGCCAGCACGTGCTACATCAGCCTGTCGGTCACGTACATCTTCAGCAACCTGGTGTCGCGGCACTTTGCAGGCCGGTATGCGCTCGATCGGCTGCTGGGTATCGGCTACGCATTCTTTGCGCTCGGTGCGGCATGCCTGGTGGGTGTGGCGCTGGCTGGCGTGAGCACGCCCTGGCCGGTGATCTTTGCGATCTCCATCATCACGCTCGCCAATGGCGTGCTGATACCGCTGTCGTTTGCGGGCGGCGTGACGAGCTTTCCGTCTACGGCGGGTGCAGCGTCGGGCCTGATGGGGGCGATGCACCTGGCCGCCGGATCGGCAGCCATCTACACCGTTGCCGCACTGCCTGGCACCGTTTCCGCACTGGCGGCATTCGTGGCCTGCGTAGCCGCCTTCGGATGCATCGCATTTCCGCTTTCGCTGCGCCTGGCACGGCAATCCGAGGCGGTGTCGGCCGAAACCTGCCCTGCACGCTGAGTCGGCATCACCGCGCAATCATCTTGTTGGCATCGCCCTTCGGTATGATCCCGTCTTCAACGTTCGTACCCGCACACCCGATCAAGGAGACCACCATGGGCGAAGCCAAACGACGCGGCTCGCAAGCCGAACGCATTACTCAGGCACACGCCCGGCTGGACGCGCTGCGTCCTGAAAAGCTGGTCTGCGGCGCCTGCCAGACTGCCTTTACCGAATTCGAAGGGATGGAGCCGCGCGACATGCCCGGCATCCACGCCATCTTCGGTGGCGAGTGCCCGAACTGCGGCGAGAGCGTGATCTCGTTCAACGGCGAGCCCGAAGCCGTGGCCGCCGCCATGCTGGCCTATCAGGACGCCATGGAAAACGCCAAGCTCGGCGCACAGACGCAGGAAGGCAAGCACACGCCCTACGTGGACGAAGAAGACAAGCCCACGCAACATTGAGCACCGAACCCGCCATGCAAGACACCCCGGTGCACCGCTACCGCCATTACAAGGGCGGCGAATATGAATGGCTGTGCGAGGCCACGTACGAGCCTGATCCATCCATCAAGATGACGGTCTATCGCGCTGCTAACGGCACAATCTGGACACGCCCGTCGACGATGTTCCACGAGATGGTGGAAGTTGACGGCCGTCAGGTGCCGCGATTCGCGCGCATCGACTGAATGCCAGCAGCAATTGTTTCAGCACGAGCGGGCCTGCGGGCCCGCTTTACGTATTGGCGCGACTTGAGTGGCGCTTGGGCCGCGCGCCACGGCCGGCTGGCAGCGGGTCTGCACGAGTTTGTCGTTTTCGGCATCAAGCAGGCATGGGCCTGTCTGTTTGGTGGGTTGATGGTCGCCCTGCTGATCGTTACACACCTCTGGTATCCGGCCAATGCGCCAATTGCCCGGTACGACGCGCTAACGATTGCTGCGGTCATCATTCAGATCGCCCTGCTTTGGCTGAAGCTGGAAACGTGGGATGAAGCCAAGGTGATCCTGATGTTCCACGTCGCCGGCACGGGCATGGAGGTGTTCAAGACAGCCGTCGGCTCGTGGATCTATCCGGAGGCGTCGTTGCTGCGCATCGGAGGTGTGCCGCTGTTTACCGGCTTCATGTATGCCTCGGTGGGCAGCTATATCGCGCGGGCATGGCGCGAATTCGATCTGCGGTTCTCGCACCACCCGCCGCTGGTGGTCACTGCCCTGCTCTCGCTGGGCATCTACGCCAACTTTTTCCTGCATCACTACTGGTGGGATTTGCGCTACGTGCTGATGGCGCTGATTGCCGTGGCGTTCCGCCGCTGCTGGATTCATTTCCGCATTGATTGCGTGCATCGGCGCATGCCATTCCTGCTCGGCTTCACGCTGGTGGCGCTATTCATCTGGCTGGCAGAAAACATCGGCACATTCACACGTACCTGGCTCTATCCGAACCAGTTGCAGGGCTGGGAAATGGTGTCGATCGCCAAGCTTGGCGCGTGGTTCCTGCTGACCATCATGAGCTACGTGATGGTGACGCTGGTCAACCCGCCGCGGTCCGTTGAGGGTGCTTGAGATTGGCCTGTTCAGCAGGCGCTCGATCGCGTAGTTCGAACGTCACGCGCACGCGGCGTGAGAGTTGCAGGTAGACACCACAGGTCAGCAGCATCGCCACGGCCACAACCACGCCGTCGATCACGGTGGCCCGTGCCCCCGGAATACCACCCACCATCAGCATCAGCCCGATCAGCGGGGGCAGCAGCGCCATGTGTACGATCATGGCCGGCCGAAATGCGCTGTCGTGCGTGGTGGCCAGCACCAGCACCGTCACGCAGGAGATCAAGTAAAGCAACGTGGTCAGATTGACGGCCCCGCTGCCTGGTGTGTTGGCGTCAAAAAGATCAGAGCCAGCCAACTGCAGCGCATCAATAGACAAGCCCTGCCAGAACACCCAAGTCGGCCCCGCAATGGCAACGGCCAGCACCCATGGCAGCCAGCCGGCAATGCCATATAGCGGATGGTGTTCTGCTTCGATCGGGTCGATGTCGACCCAGCGATGCGTCAGCATGATGCACCCCCAACAACGCGTGCCCGTTCTGATGGCGGGTTGTTTTGGCAGGTACCCAGCGATACCTGTCTCTCCTATTTCCTAGCTTAGGTCGTCGGACAAGGCGCGCAATGCCGGAGGAACCCTGAGCGCACAAATGGGTTGCGCTGGATCAACGCGCGGCCTATCGACGGAAAAGGCGCGGGCGATCCGGGTCGTACAGCGGGTCAGGCGTGATCTGCGTGAGTTGCAGCACGCCAGCCGGATCAAAGTAGAAATGCATCAGCGACGGCCAGACGTCGTCCGACTTGAAACGGTATGACCAGACCAGACGGTCCATGCGGGGGAAGTACGCCGTTTCGACCGGCTTGCCGAAATGCCGCAGCACGTCATCCTTGGTCCAGACACCAATCTTGGCTTGGGCAAACTCAAGGCTGCGCAGCACTTGCTTGAAGTCGATCAGCTTGCCGCCGGCATCAAAATCCGCCGCGTAGGTGAACTGGCCATAAGGCTGCGTGGGATACAGCCAGCGCGTGCCGCCATCCAGCGGGTAGGACTCGCGCGGCGGACCAAACTGCGCCTGCACCGCAGACTGGTCACTGCCGACCAGGCGCTGCCCCTTCGTCACGGGGGATTCCAACGCCGCACATCCTGCCAGCACCACCACCGTCATCGCTGCCAGCCAACGCATTGCGCGCATGACAACCGCCTCCGTCCAGTCTTTCGAGGGTGGACAGTGTAGCGCCGGCCGGCGGTTCAGCGTGCGAGCAACGGTGCGATGTCGAGATGCACTGCAGCGAGGCGTGCGTCCGCCCGCGGCAGGCGGGGAATGGTGCCCAGATGCGGCGCCCCGATCCAGCGGCGCAGGGTGGCGACGTTATCGTCCAGGCCGGCCATGGCCGGATCGACCACGTTGCCAACCCAGCCCGCCAGATGCAGCCCACGCGCGGCAATCGCCTCGGCGGTCAGCGCTGCGTGGTTCAGGCAGCCCAGACGCAATCCGACCACCAGCACCACCGGCAGGCCCAGCGCCACCGTCATTTCTGCCGTATCAAAGTCGTCGGACAACGGCACGCGAAAGCCGCCTACGCCCTCCACCACCACCGCGTCGGCCAGCGACTTGGCCTGCACGAACGCATCGAGAATGGGCGGCAGCGCAATCGTTACGCCTTCGCGTGCAGCCGCCAAATGCGGCGACATCGGCGCATCCAGCAGCCACGGGCAAATCGTTGCAAGCGGCAGATCAATCGAGGCGGCGGCGCGTAGTTGCTCGATGTCTTCATTCGTGCGCGTTGGCGCGCCGGGCAGCGTTCCAGCCGCAATCGGCTTAAGGCCGGCGCTGCGGTAACCAGCATCTGCCAACTTGGTCAGCAATGCGGCGCTGACCAGCGTCTTGCCGATCTCGGTATCGGTGCCGGTCACGAAACAGTCGAAGCGAGGTGGCATATCAGGCAGCCTTGGCAGGCGAGTGCAGCGCTTGGCCGGCCGCTTCCAGCGCCTGTGCCAACCGCTCGATGTCGTCATCAGTGTGCGCGGCCGACAGCGTGATGCGCAGTCGCGCCGTACCGGCCGGCACCGTCGGCGGGCGGATGGCCGCGATGCGGATGCCTTCGCGCTCCAGTGCGGCAGCCAGCTCCAGTGCAGGCGCGTTCTCGCCGATGACGATGGGCTGAATGGCCGTGGGCGATGGCATCCACTGCCAGCCGAAGCGGGTTGCCAGGCGCTGTGCGTGTGCGCTCCACACAGAGATATGGCGGTTAAGGCGCGCACGGCGTTCAGCGCCCTCCTCGCTCGCAATCACGTCGAGTGCGGCCTCAACAGCGCAGGCGATTGCCGGGGGTGTGGCCGTCGTAAAGATATAGGTGCGTGCACGCTGGACCAGCCAATCGATCACCTTGCAGTGTGCCACGATGGCCGCTCCCGATCCGCCGGCCGCCTTGCCGAACGTGCCGATGTAGAGGATGCGCTCCGAGTGCAAGCCGAAGTGCGACAGCACACCTACGCCGTCCGTGCCGAGCACGCCCAATCCATGTGCGTCATCCACGATCAGCCACGCGTCAAAGCGCTCGGCAAGCGCCAGCAACGCGGGCAGCGGCGCGATGTCGCCATCCATGCTGAATACGCCGTCGGTCACGATCAGCTTGTTGCGGCTCGTGCTGGCGGCCAGTTGCGCTTCCAGCGCAGCCAGATCAACGTGTGGATACACCTTGACGGGTGCCCGCGACAACCGCGCGCCGTCAATGAGCGAGGCGTGGTTCAACGCATCGGAAAAGATCGAGCATTCTTCTGCCGGACGAATGCCGCCGGCCTGCGCCATGGCACTCACCACAGCCAGGTTGGCCATATAGCCGGTGCAGAAGAACAGCGCGTCGGCCTCGGGAATGTGCGGTGACTGCTGCGCCGCCATGCGGGCCTCCAGCCGGGCATGGGCAATGGAATGCCCGCTGACGAGGTGCGATGCCCCGCTGCCGAAACCATACTGCCGCGCGCCCTCCGCCATCGCCTCAACCAAGGCAGGATGCGCGGCAAGGCCAAGGTAGTCGTTACCGCAGAAGCCAAGAATGTCGCGTGGCTCGGAGCCGGGCACGCTGATGCGCTGGCTGCGGTCGGTCGGGCTGTACGCGGTGCGGCGCACGCGACGCAAGTGAGCGGCGTCGATGGCGTCCAGGCCCGCCTGCAGGTCGTCAAGCAATCGCATAGGCTTCTCCTTCGTACGCATCGCCAGCATGGGCGAGCGTGTCTTCCAGGGTTTGCAGCGTGCGCTCGACCAGGGTGTCGGTTTCTTCGTCGGTCAACACGTAGGGCGGCAACAGATAGACGGTGTTACCGATGGGGCGCAGCAGCAGGCCGTGCGTGCGTGCAGTCAACGCAAAGCGTTCGGCAAAGCGCGCGCCGGCCACATCGGGGTGCACGTCAAATGCGGTGATCATCCCGGTCTGCCGCAGATGTGCAAATCGTGCATCGTGCGACAGCGGCGCCAGCCCCTGCGCGATGCGCGCGGCGGTCACGCGGTTGCGGGCGAATACGTCCTCCTCCGCAAACAGGTCCAGCGTGGCAAGCGCCGCACGGCAGGCCAGCGGATTGCCCGTGTACGAATGCGAATGCAGGAAGCTGCGCACCGGTGCGTCGTCGTTGAACGCGTTGTAGATGGCATCGCGCGACAGCACGATCGACAGCGGCAGATACCCGCCACTGATGCCCTTGGACAGGCACAACAGATCCGGCCACACGCCGGCCTGCTCGCACGCGAAAAAGGTGCCGGTGCGGCCGCAGCCGACAGCAATTTCATCGGCAATCCAATGCACGCCAAACGCGTCGCACAGCGCACGCACGCCACGCAGGTAGCTCACGTCATGCATGGCCATGCCGGCCGCGCACTGCACCAGCGGCTCAATGATGACGGCGGCGATGGTGCCGGCGTTCGCGCTCAGGCAGTCGCGCAACGCCGCCAGTGCACGCTCTGCCACATCAGCGGCGGTTTCCCCCGGACCGGCCAGACGCGCGTCAGGTGACGGCACGCGGTGCGATTGCAGGATCAGCGGGTCATACGCATCGCGGAAGATCGCCACATCGGTCACACCCAGCGCGCCGAGCGTTTCGCCGTGGTAGCCGTGTTCCAGGCAGATGAAGCGGTTGCGCGCGCCCTGCCCTGCGTTCCGGTGCGCGTGGAAACTCATCTTGAGCGCGATTTCCACCGCGGACGCGCCATCCGAGCCGAAGAAGCTGTGGCCAAGCGCACCGCCAGTCAGACCAATCAAGCGCTCCGCCAACTCCACCGCCGGGCGGTGCGTGGCGCCGGCCAGCATCACGTGCTCCAGCGAATCGAGCTGCGTCTTGAGTGCCGCATTGATGTGCGGATTGGCATGACCGAACAGGTTGACCCACCACGAGCTGGTGCCGTCCAGATAGCGCTTGCCGTCAAAGTCGATCAGCCAGGGCCCCTGGCCGCGTGCGATGGGCAGCGGCGGCATGGCATCGAGCCGTGCGTTTTGCGTGCACGGGTGCCAGACGGCCGCACGGCTGCGCGCTTGCCACGCCGTGTTGGCGCTGGGCGTACCGTCGGCGGGCACGGGAATGGGGGGGTACGCCATACGAGGCCTCCTCGAAACAGAACCGGGGGATTCGGCGGCGTATGGTAGGGGGCATGTTGATCAAAGAACAAGCCCGCACGTTGAATGAAATTGGCGTCACATAAAAAGAAAAAGCAAGAAGAAGCGCACTTCTTCGCCGGACACCCAAGCTCCTGCACAGAACGCGCAGTTAAAAAATCTTTGGTATTTCTCGAAAAAGATATTTTTAAATCACATTCAGCCGCCACTCAGTCGATCTGCTCGGTGTGAGCGGCGCCCTGCACCGCCAGCCAATCAAAGAACTGCGCCACATATGGAGACCGCGGCTCGCCCGCCACGCGCGACATCCACCACGTCACGCCTTGCGAGCGCGCATAGCCCGGCAGTGCAACCAGCGTGCCCGCGCGCAGCCCGCCCTCGGCCAGGGTCTGTGACAGGCAGGCGATGCCTTCTCCGCGTTCAACGGCGTCGAGCACAAGCCGGGTGTCATCAAAGATGGCATGCCGCGCAAAGCCGGCCAGTGGTCCACGGAATACGGCGGCAGTCTGGTCGCTGGTCAGGTCATGCTCCGAGCAGACCACCCCGGTGTGTTCTGGATGGCGCTCAAGGGGCACCTGCGCGAGCCGTTCGGCAACGCTGCGGCTGGCAACGGTCACCCAGGCGTCAGTCAGCAACGGCTGCTGTTGCAGGTTGGCTTGCGGCAATGGCCGATCGCTGATGACGATGTCCACGTCGATCTCGTCAACGAACCGCGCAGATTCATCGCAAGACAACAAGGGGCACAGGCCCGGCACGGCCGCGCGCAACGCGCCGATACGCGGCATGAGCCAACCGTGCAGCAGCGGCGCCGGCGCGACCAACGTCACCAGCCCGGGGTCGAGATACGTGGCAATGCGCCCCAGGCCGCTGCGCAAGGTGTCGACCGAGCGTTGCACGCTGCGCTGCAGTACCTCTCCGGCCACCGTCAGCTCCACCCCGCGGCCGAGGCGCCGGAACAGTGGCTGCCCCAGTTGCTCCTCCAACTGCTGGACTTGATGGCTGACGGCCGATTGCGACAGGCACAGCTCATCGGCAGCGCGCGAGAAATTGCCGTGACGTGCAGCCGCCTCGAAACCCATCAGCAAGCGGAGTGAAGGGATCTTTGGATTAGCCATGAGATAAATTGATTAATAGAGGCAATAAAGCTCAATTTTCTTCAAGACTTGTCATGGGCACAATGCGCCAACTTAACAACACGTGACTTGCCCCGTCGTTTTCCCATGTCCCGCACCCGACGCCAGTTCCTCCATACCTCCATTTCCACCGCCTACTCCGTCATGGCTGCCTCGATGCTCGGCGCCTGCGGCGAAAGCATCGGGCAGGAAGACGGGCCCGCCTCCAGGCCCCTGCCATCGTCGGAGGCCTGGACCATGCCGGACGAGGCCCAGCCGCACGTCGGCACCTGGATGGCCTTTGCCGCATCGGATGCCATCTGGGGCAATCGGCTCAAGGGGCCGGTGCAGGATGCGCTGGCTCGCATCGCCAACGCGATCATCCAGTTCGAGCCGGTACATATGCTGGTCGGGGAACACGACCTGGCCACGGCACGCCAGAAATGTGATTCACGCGTCAATCTGATCGTGCAGGCCGTCGATGACTTGTGGATGCGCGATTCCGGCCCGGTTTTCGTAAAGGGCCCGCGCGGCGAGTTGGGTGCCGTCAACTTCAACTTCAGCGGCTGGGGCGGCAAGCAGGTGCACACGCTCGACAGCCAGGTGGCGGCTGGTGTGGCGAGCCATACCCACGCCCGCTTGATCGGCACCAAGCTGGTACTGGAGGGCGGCGCCATCGAGGTGGACGGTAACGGCACGGCCATCCTGGCGGAAAGCTGCGTGCTCAACCGCAACCGCAATCCGAGCCTGACCAAGCCCGACTGCGAGCAGGCGCTCAAGAATCTGCTGGGCCTGCGCAAGATCATCTGGCTGCCGGGCATTGCCGGCCGCGACATCACTGACGGCCATATCGACTTCTATGCACGGTTTGCGCGCCCGGGCACGGTGTTCGCCGCCAGCGATACCGATCCCACGTCGTACGACCATGCAGTCACCCGCCAGCACCTGCAGATCCTGCGTCAGGCCACGGATGCGGACAACAAGCCACTTACCGTCATTGAGTTGCCGGCGCCGCAGCAAGTCCGCCCGGCCTTCGACAACCGTGACTTTGCGGCCGGCTACGTCAACTTCTACGTGTGCAACGGCGGTGTGGTGATCCCTGAGTTTGGCGACAGTCAGGCGGATGCACTGGCCAAGCAACGCATTGCGGCGGCTTTTCCGGGTCGCCGCGTGGTGCAGGTCAACATTGACCCGATTGCGGCGGGCGGCGGCGGAATCCACTGCACCACGCAGCAATGGCCCGCCTGACCGATTATTTACTTCCAGTGATGTTCAGAATGGACTGAAAGGTTGCGCCGGATCATTGCTCAAGCCTAGGGATAACCCTATACTCGGGAAAACCCTAGATAACGCAACGAGAGAAAACATCATGATCCAGCAAGCCTATTACACCCCGAAGTTCGCCGGCCAAGCCCAAGTTCAAGCCGCTCGCCGCCCGTCGCTGCTGCAAGCCGTGATCCACTACTTCCGCAAGGGTTGGGACGACAACCTGCAATACGCTGAAGTGGTTGGCAAGTCGGGCTCGTACCTCGGCTAACCCCCCGCGGCTGAATCTTCAGCCCAGCCGCAAAGGCACATCTCGAAAAAAACGGCGCATTGGCGCCGTTTTTGTTTTGGCAGCACCGTGCTGACTCACGCTATCGGTCAAGACGGGATCAGGCGGATCTCGACCCGGCGGTTCATCGCGCGCCCTGCTGCCGTGGTGTTGGAAGCAACCGGGTTGTCCTTACCGAAGCCACGCACGATCAAATCGTCGCATTGCAGGCCTTGCTCGCGCAGGTAGGTCGCCACGCTGTCGGCACGGCGCTGTGAGAGTGCAAGGTTGTGCGCAGCGGAGGCACGCGAATCTGTATAGCCGCTGATCTCGCCGTGCTTGAAGGTGATGCCACGGCTATCAGCAACAAGCTGATCCAGCTTGCGTTTGGCCGCAGGCGTGAGCGTGGCCTTGTCGGTATCAAAGTTGGCATCCCCACCCAGATCAAGCCGTTTGACCACAGCCGGCATAGCAATTGGCACTGGCGCCGGCTCCATCGCCGTGACGGGTTTGGCAGGAGTCGGCCCGCACTGGAAGGTCAATGTACGCACATCTGTGCTGCGGCCGAACGGCGTCACCGGCTCAAGCGGGTGCACAGGCTGGTCGCCGCAAATCTCTTTCGCCTTGTCGGTGCAGACGCCCTGCCCCTGGAGCAGGCCATGGCATTCGACGCGGTACGTTGGCACGCCGTCTTGCGGGTTGATCTGGTAAGCGTTGAAGGTTGGCCCTGACGCGCTTGAACACGCGGCCAGCGGTACGGCAAGGGTCAATACCCAACTAGCGGATGTCTTCATGGTGGATGTGTGCTGAGGAGCTCTGTGGATTGGGTTTTGCGGTTTACCACTGCATTGATGCGCCCATGCCGAATGTCGTGCCATTGCCGGGGCTCGTGCTGACTCCGGCCCGAACCTTGATGTTCTCGGTCACACGGGCAGTGCCACCCACGGCCACGGCCTGATAGCCGTGGTAGAAGCCCGAGCCGATGCCGAGCGAGAGCGTTTTGTCCTTGTCGACGTCGGGGATCATCGTCAGCGCGGTTGCCGCCGCAACCCCGGCATAGGCGTTACGTGCCACGTTGTTGACGTTCTGCTGCAAGCCATTGAGTTGCTGCGTCACGTTGGCATTCGACTGGCCGATCGCGGAGTTGAGCTGGCTCAGGTTGACTGCATCCGTACCCTGCGTGCCGGCAGCAACATTGGTGATCTGCCGCTCGGCTCCGGCTGCCCCCACACTCACGACGTTTGCCCGCCCGCTATCGCTGGAGTTGCTGCCCAACGCAACAGAGTTGTTGCCCGTGCTGACGGCACCGCTGCCAGCAGCAGTGCTATTTGCTCCGGTGGCCAGGGGGGCCGTATAGGTGGTCGGATTGCCGGTGATCCAGGTATTGGCCGCAGCCAGCAGGCCTGACGACACATTGGCCGCTGGCCCCGCCCCCCCACCGACGTTGTTACCCAACCCGCCGCTGCCGTTACCTGCGTTGCCGTACGTTGGCGAAGTCACCGCGCCGGTCGACGTGTTGTAGCTCGAACCGCCCCCAAGGTTGTTTGCCACCGTCGAGCCGAGGCTGTTGACCTTGTCGCTCAGCGCTGTAATGGCCTGATCGGCGGCGCTCAATTGCGAGCCGTTGATTGCATCCGTGCTGCTTGAGTTGATCCGCCCCGCTGCCACATTGGTGATGGTGCGCTCAGCACCCGGCACGCCTACGCTGACTGTGCTGGTCGGGGCACCACCGGCAAACGTGTAGAGCGTTCCGTTGATCGTGGCAGAGGGCGTAGCAACCGTGGC
The DNA here is from genome assembly GCF_016429285.1 of Ralstonia sp. ASV6. GTDB lineage: Bacteria > Pseudomonadota > Gammaproteobacteria > Burkholderiales > Burkholderiaceae > Ralstonia > Ralstonia flaminis. The sequence continues at coordinate 24,736 of NZ_JAELUI010000045.1, read as the reverse complement.
AGCGGTCACGCTGCCAGCGCCCAGTGCAATGTCACCGGCATAGTTGGAGATGGCATTCGGACCGATTGCCACGCTATCTATGCCCAATGCCTGGCTGTCCGGAGCCGTGCTGTTGGCATGGAAGTACTTGATGCCCGTGCTGTTGATTGCGTCCAGCGCCGCACCCACGTTATTGACGGTGGACGTTGTACCGTTGGCGTTACTGACGGTGTAGGTTGGCCCAGTGACCGCTCCGGTCGACGGGTTGATGGATGCCCCGCCGCCCAGACCAGCCACAGCGCTGCCGAGTTGCCCGACGTTCACTGCATCCGTCTGCGCTACGCCGGGGGCCAGGTTGTGCAATGTCACCGGCCCGGTTGCGGCGCCCACCAGTGTCAGGTCTTGCGACGGCGTACCTCCATTGGGTGTCGTGGGCGAAGACGGATTGCTGTATTGCACCGGCCCCACTCCGCCATTTGCCACGGAACTGACAAGATTGTTGATCGTCTGGTTGGTCGCGTAGAGCTGCGAGCCGTTGACGGCATCCGTGCTGGTAGCAGAAACCTGCCCTTTTGCCACGTTGGTGATGACAGTGTTGGCTGCATTGATGCCCGTAATGGTCAGGCTTGGACCGCTACCACCATTGGTGGTCACTCCTGTCGAGGTGATGCTCGTGCCGCTGGCTGCCGGCCCCACCGTCACGCTGCCTGCCACGTTGACGTTGTTGGCCAGGTTGAAGGTGACGTTGTTGCTCGTCGATGACTTGCTCACCACGACGTTGCCATCTGTGTTGTTCAGGTCAACGATTGCCCCCGTCGGACTCGCCGATGAGACGGCGGTAGCGTTCGCACCCTGCGCGCTGACCTTCCAACCAGCACCTGAGGCTGCCTGCACGGCGGCATTGAGCTGGTTCACGTCAACCGCATCGGTGCCGTTCACGCCCGGCGCGATGTTGGTCACCGCCAGACCGCCGCCATTGATGCCCGTACTCGTCACGCTCGGTCCGCCCGTGATCGTCAGGCCATTGGTGTTCAGCATGCTGTTGCCAGTCGTCACGCTCGTGAACGTCGGCGTCATGCTGGTTGCCAGTTCAATGTTGGAACCGTTTTGTGCGATGGCAATGTTGTTGCCTGCGGTGAACGTCGCAGTGCCACCGGGGGACACATTGGTCACGGAGGTGCCTGTGGCCGTGCCCGTACCGGTTTGCGCCGTGGTTAGGTTCCACCCCATGTTGGCAACCGTATTGACTGCGCCGACGGCCTGATTGGTGGCATACAGTTCCGAGCCGTTCACTGCGTCCGTGCTGGTTGCACTGACACGTCCCGCTGCCACATTGGTGATGGTGCGCTCCGCGCCGGATGCGCCGACGCTGACCGTGCTGGTCGGGCCCGTGCCTGCGACGGCATAGGTCACGCCTGCCACGGTCACGCTTGGGGTACTTACGGCGGCCGCCGTGGTGGAACCCGAGCCCAGTGCCACATCCTTCGTAAAGTTGGCGACCGCGCCGTTGCCAAGAGCAAGACTGTTCCCCCCGACGGCGGATGCGGATGTGCCGATCGCCGATGCACCGGCCCCCGCACTCGAAGAGCCAGCTCCAATGGCAATTGCACTGCTGCCCGTGGCCGACGCCCCGGCCAAGCCCGCAGTCGTGGACCCCGCCGTACCCGAGCCAATAGCGATAGCGCTTGTGCCGCTGGCCACGGCGCCTGCGCCACCCGAGCCTGCCGCTGCAGAGCCCCCCGCACCGCCATCACCCAGCGCAATCGCGCCCGAGCCAGTTGCCGTGGCACCTGCACCTCCGGTTGCGCCCGCGGCCGAACCACCTGTGCCGCCAGCACCGATCGCGATCACGCCCACACCCGATTTCGCCTGCGCGCCAGCGCCACCCGCAGCGACCCCTCCCGCGCCAGCGGAACCCAGTGCAATTGCCCCCGCCGTCGCGGCCGAAGCGCCACCACCCACGGCAAACGACGCATCGCCCGCCGCACTGGAGCCAACCGTGCCGTTGCCGCCCAACGCCACCGAGCCGACACCGGACGAAGTAGCGGAGTAGCCCAGCGCAACAGAACCTGTATTTGTGGCGGCAGAAGACTGGCCGATTGCGGTGGACTCGTTGCCGGTTGCCTTGACGCCAGCGGCGTTCGCATGACCGCCGATCCCGATCGCATCCACGCCCGTTGCCACCGCTTGGTCACCAATGGCGACCTGAGAACCCGTGCCGTTCGCATTGGAGGTCGCGCCGATGGCAATCGGCGATGTGCCGCCAGTGGGGTTACTGCTCAACGCTTGGGCGCCTTGGCCGATGGCGATGGCACCGTTCTGATAGGCAATGCCCGACGTACCAGCCTTTGCACTACCGATGGCGATGGCGCCAGCACTCGTTGAGCCGCCCGTAGCGGTCGCGCCGCTGCCGATTGCAACAGAAGCCGCACCCGATGCGCTTGCGGCATTCCCACCGGCACCGCTGCCGATTGCCACTGCTGTGCCCGTCGCCGAGCCAAACGTGCCATTCGTGTATTGCGCATGGGCGGTACCGCTGAGCAGAGCCGCCAACGCCAACACGACGACGGACTTCCTGTGCCGAACCCCACCTGCTTTCAAGACATGTGCACCAACGGTCTTGCCCCGTGTCGTGCCGGTCTTGCCGGTCTTGCCTCCGCCGCGGCATGTCTCAGCCACCACAATCGTCAGGTGTCTAACGTTGCTGTATTTGGTTTTGTAGATCAGGTTCAATTCACTTCCCCAAAAAACGCATTACTCAGAAGCGACGCCAAACAATTCGCCTTTCTGCTTTATTTATTGAATGCCTGCCTGCCTGCCTGCCGCACGTGACGCGCCTCCGATTAAGCTGGAGTCGATGGCGCTCGCATTCTTGAAACAAATGTAATAAGGGGAAGTTCGCTCAATGCAAAACATCTACAAGCAACTGTAATGCAATGTCAAATCTTAGCAGAGTGACTCACTCTACAGTTTTCTCAAATCAAAAATGTAGAAAAATTGAATAATCGACAGGCGGATTCAGCGACCCGAAAGAGGATGCGTTGAGGAATGAGGTACAAAGCGGCACGGTGGCTATCCTTGGCATGTTGGCCGCAGAAATCGCCTCAAGGTGCTGAAGTGTGGCCGCTGGAGGAACGTGGCGATAACGAGAATATTGCTGGTCGCGTAGGGATTTCGTTTGAACCCCTCCGGTCGGAGTCGCCGACAAAATGCCAGCGCTCATCCGACTCCACTCGAAAGCTTAGCAATTTATATGTAATGCCACCCATTTTCAGGTGCGCTGCGTAATCGACATTGGCATAGAGGCCATCCGGAATATCTCGATCATTCTTATATTCGATACGAACGATGGATGCCCAGCCATAATCCTGTATGCCGCCGCTCCGGTGGGTGGCTTGCATCTGCCGGGCAAACGCCTCTTTGCTAACTGCCGCTCGAACCAATGGGGCGGCCCCCTCCCAGACGGCACCGTATTGCCCCGTCTCCAGCTGGGCGACAACACGATCCGCCAGTTGCAGGATTTCATCGGCGGATGTTCCGGGCGTTGCCTGTACCTGTGCCTGGACGGTCGTCGACATGAGCATGGCCACAGCAAGAAGACCGCTCCGAAAAGCTTGCACATCATGCGTCATGCGCTCTCCAGTCGGTACCCGGCACCATACACCGAGATCAGCTTCACGCCGTTTCCTGGATTCAGCCCAAGCTTCAGCCGGATCTGCGAGATGTGGGTGTCCAGCGTACGGGACTCCCCCGCATAGGACTCGCCCCAGATTGCGCTCACAAGATAGTCTCGCGTCAGAAGCTTGCCCTTGCGCGAGAAAAGCTTGTAGGCAAGCTCGTACTCCTTGCTTGTGAGCTTGATTTCCCGACCATCCAGAAAGGCAACACGACGCGCACTATCGAACTTGAATGCCCCCAGCTCAAGCGTACTCTGCGCCTCTTCGCGGTATGACCTTCTCAGAATGGCTTCGATGCGAGCCTCCAGCACCGCGGCGCTGACCGGCTTGATGATGTAGTCATCTGCGCCCTGGCGCAGGGCTGCTACGATTTCCGACTCGAACGCCGCGCTTGTTACAAAGGCGACGGGCGTTCGGTCTTCCTTTTTTTGTCTCAGCCAGAGCAGTATCTCCATCCCTGACATTCTTGGAACATGCCAATCGAGAATCAAGAGATCATAAGACTCGCGCTGCAGATTCTTGAATATCTGCATGCCGTCTGAGAATGAGACAAGGATATGTCCTAGACGGTCAATCACTGATTCCATCAGTGAAAGAAATCCAGGATCGTCTTCCAATACAGCGATCCGCATTGCCACTTCCCCGTTGACTTAGATATCGTTATTTATTTTTGATAATCGATATTATCTACGACACCAGTCAGCCGCTTTCTCGTCTGGGAAAATTCCCCGCTGAAGCGGCATGACAAGGTTAGAAATAGCACGTGCCTCGCGAGGAATTTTAAACAATTGCAAGATCGCTTCGAGCCCGTTCCACCTATGGTCAGGCGACCGTTTCAATCGGGTGGCAGCACAAGCGTTTCGTCGATGGCTCTTTACGCAAATGCTCATTCAGTCACTTTCGCGAAGGCGCTTTGAGGTCTGGCCTCATGAGAAACGAGACGAATGGCAGGCGGTGGCTCTACCGAACCATAGGTACCGCTGTGAATGAAAGAAAAATCACAATATGAATCGACCGTGGATATCACGACCTTGGCAAGGCTTTCGACATTGGGATAGGGCGTGATAGGACATTGCAGGTCTTCAGCGGATAGGCGCCGGCATTTGACAAAGCCTTGCTTTCCTAACAATCGCAATGCTTAACCTGAACGAATCGAACTGCTGCCCCCCTTAGCCGTTCGGTTCCCCGTCGCATGAATGTCCATTCATGCCACGTTGTGCAGCGCCAAGCGGCGTGTCCGCTTGGCGTTTTTTTTCGCCCTCCCCTCATCACTTGCTTGCCAACGCCGTGAGGGGAAAGTGCAGCCCTGGCTAGCCCAAGTCTCCACCGCCAACCGGCAGCACCGTCCCGGTGATGTACGAGGCCTCGTCCGAAGCCAGAAATAGAATCGCCCGCACCTGCTCGTCGATCGTGCCGTAGCGGTGCATCAGGCTGCTGGCAATGGTTTGGTCGACGATCCCCTGGTACCAAGTGGTTTCCTGCTCCGACAGGGGCGCCGTATTGCGCGGGATCTTGCGCGGCGGCGCTTCCGTACCGCCGGTGGCAACGGCGTTCACGCGGATGTTGTCGTCCGCATGCTCAAGCGCCAAGCTGGCCGTGAGCGCGTTCACGCCACCCTTGGCTGCCGAATACGGAATCCTGTAGATGCCGCGCGTGGCGATGGATGACACGTTCACGATCACGCCCTGCTTGCGCTCCACCATGTGCGGCAGCACGGCGCGACAGCACCACAGTGTTGGAAACAGCGAGCGGCGAATCTCCGCTTCGATCTGCGCCTCTTCATAGTGCTGGTACGGCTTTGCCCAGATCGTGCCACCGACGTTGTTGATGAGCACGTCGATGCGGCTGAAGGTGTCGAGTGCGGTCTGCACGGCATGCTGGGCACCTGCATAGGTTTCCAGATCCGCGGTGGTGGCGTGGGCCTGGCCGCCGGCTGCGGCAATTTCCGCCTGCACTTCGTAGACCAGCTCCGCGCGGTCCACCAGCAGCACCTGGGCACCCTCTTCCGCTGCGGCCATCGCAACGCCGCGCCCGATGCCTTGCGCCGCGCCGGTCACGATCACGGCCCTGTCTGAGAATCGTTGCATGCTCATGCCGCCTTTGCATTCGGTGTGGCGTTGGGCGTGAACTTCTCGTAGTGAAAGCTGTTGGGCTTCACGCCTGCGTCGTCAAAGTAGGTGCGCACGGCATCCACCATCGGCGGCGGTCCGCAGAGATAGACATCCACGTCGCCATCGTTCAGCGCGTTGGCTGGAATGTGCTGCGTCACCCAACCCTTGCGCGGATGGCTCGAAGCGGCGTCGGCCACGACGGTGGCGTAGCTGAAGTTCGGCAGCCGCGCCGCATAGGCCTCGATCGCGTCGACCTGCACCAGATCGAGGTCACGGGTCACGCCATAAATCAGATGCACCTGCTGCTGCGCATGGCTGCGCGCCAGCACCTCGAGCATCGACAGGAACGGCGCGAGACCCGTGCCGCCGGCCAGGAACAACAGCGGCCGCTGTACGTCGCGCAGATAGAAGCTGCCCAGCGGGCCTTGCAGATCGAGCTTGTCGCCCGGCTGCGCGGCTTCCAGCCAGTTGCTCATCACGCCGCCGGGAATCTTCTTGATCAGGAAACTGACCTTCGCTTCGCCGGGCGCCGATGAGAACGAATACGAGCGGTGTTGGCCGCTCCCAGGCACCCCGATGTTGACGTACTGGCCAGGCAGGAACACCGGCGCCGTGGCATCCACATCCAGTTCGAGCACGACGGCGGCATCGTTGTGCAGCTCGACTTTGGACAGGGTTGCGCCAAAGCTGCTCTGCCCGGTCTTGCACGTGGTCGACGTGGTTGGCACCGCGATCACGCAATCGCTTTGCGGCACCATCTGGCACGTCAGCACGAGGCCGGTGTTTTTCTCGTCTTCGGTCAGTGCGTCCTCGATGTAGTCGTCACCGAGGTCGTAGCTGCCGCTCTCTGCGCGGCACTTGCAGGTTCCGCACACGCCATCGGAGCAATCCATCGGCAGGTTGATCTTGGCGCGGAAGGCGGCATCGAGCACCTTCTCCCCCGCTTTGCAATCGATGAACCGCGTGACGCCGTCCTCGAAATTCAGTGCAACTGTGAAACTGGACATGGGATACCTCCACTGCCTCTTGTGCGTGCGCTGTGCCCGGACCAGAGGTCAAACGTGATAGACGTCGAGCACCTGCCGGATGTAGTCGTTCTTCAGGACGATCTTTTTGGATGCGATCAGGAAGCCATCACCGGACTTGCGCAAGGTGACGAACATCGTGCCGAAGAAGTGGTCGGTGGCCTTGTAGCGGTGGCACAGCGTGTGGAAGTTGTAGCGCACGTCAACGGCATCGTCGCGCTCGGTCATGACTTCCACGTTGGTGATGCTGTGGCTGGTTCTCGGCTCCGGCGTTGAAGCACCACTGCGCTCGGTCTTGATGCGGAAGACGCGATCTTCCAGCCCACAGCGATCGGGGTAGTACATCAACGAGATCTGGCTCTGCGGATCGTCGGTCAATTGATCGTCGTCATCCCATGCCGGCATCCAGTACGTGACGTCTTCTGCGTAGCACGCCAACCATGCATCCCACTGGCGGTCGTCGAGCAAGCGCGCCTCGCGGTAAAGCGCCGCGCAGATGTTCTGGTAATCGGTGTTCATGCCGGCACCTCTTCACCTTCCTTCTGCAATGCGTCGCGCATAACCTGCACCCAGTATTCGTGCTGGCAGACGAACAAGCCTTCGTCTTCACTGCGCTCGCCCGAGATGAGCGGCTTCAAGCCCATCTTCGTAGCGTTCTCGTCCGGGCCGCGCACCCACAGCGGCGCGCCGCGCGACAGGTCGTTCCACAGGGCGGTCGTGCCGGCATAGCCGTTCTGACAGGCGCGGAATTCCTCCAGGTCGTCTGCGGTACCCATGCCGGTGACGTTGAAGAAATCCTCGTACTGGCGGATGCGCGTTGCACGATCGGTGGCGCTCTCGCCCTTTGGCGCGAAGCAGAAGATTGAGACTTCTGTCTTGTCGACGCTGATCGGCCGTACCACGCGAATCTGCGTGCTGAACTGGTCCATCAGGAACACGTTCGGATACAGGCACAGGTTGCGGGTCTGATTGACGATGAAGTCCGTCTGGGTTTCGCCCACGCGTGCCTGGATTTCCTCACGGTGCGCATAGACCGGCCGCACTTCCGGGTTCATCGTCTGCGTCCACAAGAGGATGTGGCCGTTCTCGAAGCCGTAGACGCCCGCTACCGACTTGCTCCAGCTGTTCGCATCCACAGCCTGGGTGCCGCCTTCCTTGCGTCGGCCCATCGTCGCGGCGTAGTTCCAGTGCACGGTGCTGACGTGGTAGCCGTCGCAGCCGTTCTCCATCTGCATCTTCCAGTTGCCTTCGTAGATGTAGGAGGAGTTGCCGCGCAGCACTTCGAGCCCGTTTGGCGCCTGATCGACAATCTGGTCGATGATCACGCGCGCTTCGCCAAGGTAATCCTCGAGCGGCAGCACGTCGGCGTTGAGGCTGCCGAACAGGAAGCCGCGGTAGTTCTGGAAGCGCGCGACCTTTTTCAGGTCATGCGAGCCATGCGTGTTGAACTGGACCGGGTACTCGGTGGTCTTTTCGTCCTTCACCTTGAGCAGCTTGCCGGTGTTGGAGAACGTCCAGCCATGGAACGGGCACGTGAAGCTGCCCTTGTTGCCATGCTTGCGGCGGCAAAGCATTGCTCCCTTGTGCGCGCAGGCGTTGATGACCGCGTTCAACCCCCCGGTCTTGTCGCGGGTGATGACGATCGGCTGGCGACCGATCCACGTGGTGTAGTAATCGTTGTTGTTCGGAATCTGGCTCTCGTGCGCCAGATACACCCAGTTGTTCTCGAAGATGTGCTTCATCTCCAGTTCGAACAGGTCCGGGTTGGTGAAGATGTCTCGACGGCAGCGGAAAATACCCGCCGCCTCGTCATCCACCACCGCGGTTGACAGCAGGTGATCCAGTTCGTTGGCTTTGTCGATCAAGGCGGACATGGTCTTCTCCACGTTGAGGCGTCGGGTCTCAGGCCTCGGCCGAAGCACGCAGGCGGTTCACGCGCTGGTTGTCCTTGCCCTGCACCAGCGGCGTCAGGACGACGTTGAACTCGATGTCCTTGTACGCATCGGTCTTCAGATCGAGTGCGGCGCCGCCGGTTTTTTCAACCACGGGCGGAATCAGCTCTTCGCGAGTGGCGTAGGCGAAGTCGTCCCAGATCAGCGGATCGCCTTCGATGTTGAATTGCGTCGTCAGCTTGCGGTGGCCGTCGCTGGAGACGAAGAAATGCACGTGCGCCGGACGATTGCCATGGCGGGCAAGCCCGTTCAGCAGTTGCTGGGTCGCACCCTGCGGCGGGCAACCGTAACCCACCGGCATGAGCGTGCGGAATTCATACTTGCCATCGGCGCCGGTCCGGACTGCGCCACGCAGGTTGAACGCGCTCTGCTCACCGGTTGGATCAAAGTGCGAGTAGAAGCCGTTCGAGTTCGCATGCCAGCACTCGACCAGCGCACCGGCCAGAGGCTTGCCGTCCGGGCCAGCCACCGTACCGTGAATGATCAGCGGGCCTGCAGCCGGGTCCGGATCGATGTCGATGCGGGATACACCATCGCGCACCGTTGCGCCTGCAACGTACAGGGGGCCTTCGATCGTGCGCGGCGTGCCACCGTTGAGGCCAAGCGCCGCGTCCGCAGCGTCCATGCGGATGTCGAGGTACTTCTCCAGGCCCACACCGGCAGCGAGCAGTGCAGCCTCGCCGTCCTGGCCAAGCTTGTTCAGGTAGTTGATGCCCGCCCAGACTTCATCCGGTGTGATATCCAGATCGTCGATGGCCTTGAACAGATCGGCCAGCAGACGGTGGGTGATCTGCTTCAGGCGGGCATTGCCCTCCTTGCCATCCAGGTTGGTGGCGGCCTTCAACAGGTCCTGCACTTCTTTCGTTTGGAATACGTGCGCGTTCATGAGGGGTGTCTCCACTGGGTTCTATTGGGGAAATGTCCGAGCGATCTTTCAGCTTCAGGCGTCATCGCTGTGAATCGACGACGGGTGACGGCACAGCGGCGTCACGGCAATCTGCATGAACGAAAACAGCGGCAACGCCGCCAGGATGTCGTGCAGCTCGGCATTGCTCTGCACGTCGAAGATGCTGACGTTCGCGTACTCGCCAACCAGACGCCAGATGTGGCGCCACTTGCCGCTGCGCTGCAGCTCCTGCGAGTAGGCCTTCTCGCGCGCCTTGATCTCGTTGGCGACATCGGCGGGCATGTCGGCCGGCAGGTGAACATCCATGCGGACGTGGAACAGCATCGTGGTCTCCTTGGTGGGTTGTCTTGGTTGGGGTTGTTCTTGTTCTTATTGCCGGCGCAGTCGATCGAGCTTGTCGCGGTCGATCTGGATGCCCAGGCCGGGGCCGGTAGGCACCTGCAACATGAAATCGCGGTACCGCAGCGGCTCGGTCAGCAGTTCTTGCGTGAGCAGCAATGGGCCGAACAGCTCGGTGCCGAACTGCAGATCGCCAAAGGTGGAGAACACATGCGCGGATGCCGCCGTGCCGACTGCACCTTCGAGCATCGTTCCGCCGTACAGGCTGATGCCGGCAAGCTGCGCAATGGCCGCCACCTGCATGGCCGGCACAAGGCCGCCGGATTGCGCGATCTTCACGGCGAAGACATCGGCGCTGGCGCTGCGGGCCAGCTCAAACGCATCCAGCGGACCGTGCAGCGCTTCGTCGGCCATCATCGGCACGGCGAATTGGCGGGCGAGGCGTTCCAGCGCGGCGCGGTTCTCGGCGCGCACGGGTTGCTCGATCAGGTCGATGCCGCCGGCTTGCAGTGCCGCGATGCCGTTGGCGGCGTCGAGTTCGCTCCAGGCCTGGTTGACGTCCACACGCACGCTGACCGCATCCCCCAGTGCGCGCTTGATCGCCAGCACGTGGACCACGTCGTCGGCCACTGGGCGCAGGCCGATCTTCAGCTTGAAGATACGGTGGCGGCGCTCGGCCAGCATCGCCTCTGCCTCGGCAATGTCCTTCTTCGTGTCGCCGCTGGCGAGCGTCCAGGCCACCGGTAGCGCATCACGCAGCCGGCCGCCGAGCAGCTCCGACAGCGGCACGCCTAGCCGCCGTGCCTGCGCATCGAGCAGCGCCGTTTCCAGCGCGCACTTGGCAAAGCGGTTGCCCTGGATGGTCTTGCGCACGCGTGCCATGGCAGCCGCCACGTTGCGCGCATCCATGCCGATCAGCAGCGGAGCGATATGCGTGTCGATGTTGACCTTGATGCTCTCGGGACTCTCTTCGCCGTAGTTCAGGCCACCGATGGTGGTCGCTTCGCCCCAGCCTTCGATGCCGTCTTCGCAGCACACGTGCACGAGAACCAGCGTCTGGGTGTGCATGGTGGCGACAGAGAGCTTGTGCGGACGGATGGTGGGCACATCCACTAGAATGGCCTCGATCGAGCGAATCATGTTTTCCAGGTATCAGAGTGATGGTGATCAACTTGGAAACCAGATTACGCAGTGCGATTTATTGCGTCCAACACCGATTTAGTATCAGTTTCATACCTATAAGGTTGGATATGGAGTTACGCCACCTGCGCTACTTCGTCGCCGTTGCCGAAGAGCTGAACTTCACCCGCGCGGCCGAGCGTCTGCATATCGCGCAACCGCCCCTGAGCCGCCAGATCCAGCAGTTGGAAGAGGAGATCGGCGTGCTGCTGTTCGAGCGCGGCAGCCGCCCGCTCAAGCTGACGGAAGCCGGCCGCTTCTTCCACGCGCATGCACGGCAGTTACTGGCGCAGACAGCCGAGCTGGCCTCGATGACGCAGCGCGTCGGGCAGATCGAGCGCCGCATGTCGATCGGCTTCGTCGCCTCAACCCTGTACGGGATGCTGCCGAAGGTCATCCGGCGCTTTCGGGCGGAGTACCCGATGGTCGATCTGTCCATGCACGAGATGACCACCATGGACCAGATCCAGGCACTCAAGGATGGCCGGATCGACGTGGGCTTCGGTCGCATCCGTTATGAAGACCCGAACGTGCGCCGCATCCTGCTGCGCGATGAGCGCCTGATCGTTGCCCTGCCCTCGGGGCACGCGTTGCTTGACGCCAAGCCGGCGGTCTCTCTGCGCGATCTGGTGGGCGAAACGCTCATCATTTACCCCCGCGCGCCGCGCCCGAGCTATGCCGACCAAGTGCTCGCGCTCTTCCACGACCGCGCCCTGGAGCCGGCCAGGATTTACGAGGCACGAGAGTTGCAAATCGCCCTGGGGCTGGTGGCGGCAGGCGAAGGCGTGTCGGTGGTGCCGCGCAGCGTGGCCGGTTTGCAGCGCGAAGATGTCAGTTATATGGAACTGGACGACCCGCAGCTGGTCTCGCCCATTATCTTCAGCACGCGTCTGCTGGATGAGTCGGAAGACATCCAGGCCATGCTGAACCTGACCTACCGGCTGTACGAAGAGCAGAAGATTCCGCACTACCGGCCGACGTAAGCCTTGCAATACGGGCGCGCAAAGTTACACACGCGCAGGCACGTCGGCGGACTGGACACGACGGCCGCATGGGCTAGATTGGAGTGAAGCGCCCGTCTGCCTGCGATTGGAGCGTAGCGAGTGAAAAGAATACGCCGCCCCGTCAAGTTGTTGGCCCTGATTGCCGCGCCACTCCTGCTGCTTGCGGTGGCTGCTTGGCTTGTCTCCAGCGAGCTGAAGACCTCCGCGTGGCAGGCCAGCTACCTCGCCCGTCTCGGCAAGTCGCAAACCTTTCCTGTCAAGCCGGGGCCCAACGCCTCCGCGCGCTACCCGAACTCAGGCCCGTACGACGAGCGCCTCGGTTATCACCAGCTCTCCACGTTTCTGGATCGCCTGCACGCGCGCGGCTATATCGTCGCCCAGCAGGCCGTGCCGTCAAACGACATGCTCTCGCTCATGGAGCGCGGCCTGAATGCGCCCTACCACGAAAAAGATCAGGCCGGCCTGGAACTGCTCGACGATGACGGCCGCCCGATCTACCACGTGCGCCACCCCGAACGCATCTACGACCGCTTTGACGCCGTTCCGCCGCTGCTGGTCAATTCGCTGCTCGGGATTGAGAACCGCACCCTGCTCCAAACGGAATATCCCAAGCGCAACCCCGCCGTTGAATGGACCCGCCTGGCGCGCGCCGTGTGGGACCGCGCCGTGCGCATGGCCGATTCGGAGCATGAATCCCCTGGCGGCAGCACGCTCGCCACGCAAATCGAAAAGTACCGCCACTCGCCCGAGGGCCGCACTGATTCCCCCAGCGAGAAGCTGCGGCAGATGGCCTCCGCCTCGGTACGCGCCTATCTGAACGGCGAAGACACCACGGCCACACGTCACCAACTCGCCGTTACGTACTTGAACACCGTGCCGCTGGGCGCGCGCGCTGGCTTTGGTGAAATCCAAGGCATTGGCGATGCACTGTGGGTCTGGTACGGGCGCGACTTTGCGGAGGTGAACAAACTGCTGGCGCCAGACTCGACTGCGCCGGTGGCCGCCCGTGCGCTCGCGTACAAGGAGGCCCTGAGCCTGCTGGTATCGCAGCGGCGGCCGTCGTACTACCAGGAGAATCTTGACGAGCTCGAATCGCTGACGAACGCCTACCTGCGCATCCTGGCCACGGCAGGCGTCGTTCCGGCGGACCTGCGTGATTCAGCACTCGCACAATCGCTCAAGCAGCAGGCCCAGCGCGTGCGCCCACCCGCCGCACCCATCGAGCACAAAGGCACCAACGCCGTGCGCGTCAACCTGGCAGGCATGCTGGGGGTGCCGCGCATGTATGCACTCGACCGGCTGGACCTGACGGCCAGCAGCACGCTCGACGCGCCGCTGCAGCACGAGATCACCACCGAGCTGCGCAAGCTGCAAGACCCAGCACGTGCCAAGGCCGCGGGCCTCGTCGGCGACAAGATGCTCGAACACGGCGACCCGCGCGGCGTCACCTACAGCTTCACGCTCTATGAACGCGCGCCCGGCGGCAACCGCGTGCTGGTGCAGGCCGATACCTTCGACCAGCCGTTCGATATCAACGAAGGCGTGAAGCTGGATCTGGGCTCCACCGCCAAGCTGCGCACGCTGGTGACCTATCTGGAGATCGTGGCGGAACTGCATCAGCGCTATGTCGACCAGACGCCTGCCATGCTGCGCAAACTCAATATCCCCCCGCAGAACCCGATCGAGCGATGGGCCGTCGATTACCTCGCCCATGCGCAGGACCGCTCGCTGAACGCCATGCTGGAGGCATCGATGGAGCGCAAATACTCCGGCAACGCCGGTGAATGGTTTGCCACCGGCGGCGGCATGCAGAGTTTCGAGAATTTCGAGAAATGGGAAGGCACGCAGTTTTTCACGGTGCGCGAGGGGCTCAAGCACTCCGTCAACCTCGTGTTCGTGCGGATCATGCGCGACATCTCGCGCTATTTTCAGCACCAGTTGCCCAGCGCCGGCGCAGAGGCACTGGAGGACACGGATTCCCCCCAACGGCAGGTCTACCTGCAGCGCTTTGCCGACCGCGAAGGCAAGCTGTTCATGGGTCGCTTCTATAAGAAATACCGGGGCAAGACTGCCGAAGAGCAGGAAGACACGCTCGTGCAGAGCACGCATGCGACCCCAGTGCGACTGGCCACGATCTTCCGCAGCATCAACCCGCAAGCCGGGCCCGACAAGCTGGCCGCATTCATTCGTGCCTATCTGCCGGGCGCCAAGCTGGATGCAGTGACGCTCGCCAAGCTCTACAACAACTATTCGGTCCAGCGCTTCGACCTGGCGGACCGCGGCTACATCGCACGGCTGCATCCGCTGGAGCTGTGGCTGGTGGCGTACCTGCGCGAGCATCCGCAGGCGACGCTGGCGCAGGTCAACCAAGACAGCGCGGCCGAGCGGCAGGCGGTCTACAAGTGGCTGCTGCAATCCCACCGCAAGGGCGCGCAGGACAAGCGCATCAAGCAGTTGCTGGAGATCGAGGCGTTCCAGTCCATCCACACGATGTGGAAGCGGCTCGGGTATCCGTTTGAATCGCTGGTGCCGTCATATGGCACAGCCATCGGTGCCTCGGCAGATCGCCCCGCCGCACTGGCAGAGTTGATGGGCATTATCGAAAACGACGGCGTACGCCTACCCAGCGTACGCATCGACCGCCTGCGCTTTGCCGCCAATACCCCGTACGAAGTGCTGCTGTGCCGCGACCCAAGCGCCGGTGAGCGCGTGCTGCCGCCCGAGATTCCACGCATCGTCAAAGCCGCGCTGGCCGGCGTGGTGCAAGGCGGCACCGCCAAGCGCATCGACGGCACCTTTGTCGACGCAAACGGCAAACCCATCACCGTGGGCGGCAAGACCGGCACCGGCGACAACCGCTTCAAGACCTTCAGCCGCGGCGGCGGGCTGATTTCCGAGCGCGTGGTCAGCCGCTCAGGCGCCTTCGTCTTCTATCTTGGCGATCGCTACTTTGGCACCGTAGTCGCCTACGTGGCCGGCGCAGATGCGGCCAAGTACAAGTTCACCAGCGCACTGACGGTACAAGTACTCAAGGTGCTGGCCCCCACCCTGATGGGCTACCTGGATCTGGCCGACGCAGCGCCCGCGTTCAACTGCAAGGTGCCGCAAGCCACCGCGCAAGAGCAAAAACTGGATTGATCTCCGCCAAGCACACTCAGCGTCAGCACATGCCCCCAGACGGGGTGGCCGTACCCCTGCCTGTGGGGGGGTGCTCGTTTTGACCTCTCAACCAAAACGGCCCAAAAAGCCGAAAACGGCCTGACTGCAAGGGTTGTCGGGTTCCCACACGTTAAACAGCTCCCCAGAAATTTCGCAAAAAACTACGAACAAAATGCGCGTTTTTGCGCGCGTTTTGTCCCAGAACCAGTTGGAAAGTGCGCGGCGAGCGGCAAAACGCAGTCGAGACACCAAGAAACCCCTGAATCTGCCGTCGTTCGCAGCTTCTGCGCCACCGTCGCCGACTACCCCAAGAAGCGCTCCCCTGGCGGGTTTCCCGGCACCCACTGCAGTAACGCAAACCACGTCATCTAAAATAGACTTAAGTCTGTTCTTATTTTCTTGCAGATTAACCACCGGGAAATCCCCCAAAAGGGGAAAAACCTAGCGTTTGCCCGGCGGTATAACCGCCCCCGATCGGGGGGAGTTAATGCAGCGGCATCACTCCCCGCTAATCACCCTGAGCATATCGGCGGCGTCTGCTTGGTCGGCACCACGGGCGAGGTAGTCGTACAGTACAGCAACCACCGCGTACCGGCGCTGAGCGTCCAGCCGCAAGCCACGCTCGCGCTGCCATTCCTCCAAAGCCTCCTCAGCGAGCTGCAACAGCTTGGGGTCAACCTTTGATGTACCAGCCACGACGGTGCCGACAACCTTGGCGGGCTGCCTAGGCGCCTCGGTAACGTCCGCCACCCCAGCCCCGCCGCTACGCGGCAGGTAACGGGCTGGTATCTCGTACATGCGGCGCGTGCCACCTATGCCTTTGCGCTCCTCGAATTGCCAGCCCTCAGAGGCGGCACGCTCGATGACCTTGCCCTTCGTCGTGGGCAAGCCTTCCAGGCGCATCTTGGCTATTTCGGCTGCCGAGTAGAGCTTTTCGGGCGGCACACTCAATCCCCTAAAAGTATTCCCGTCAAGGCACACTTCATGCGCCAAGGGGCAGATGCTTTCGCATCAATAAAATCAATGGGTTACATGGATTACGCGCTAAGGGCGCGAATCATCCAAGTGTTCCCATGCGGAATAGTCTTGACGGAACTCTTCGGAACACTTAATCTTCGCTAAACCAGACCTTCGGGACTACGCCCCGACCAAAAAACCGGCGAATGCCGGTGGATGCGAAGAGACCGCCATGAGCAAAAAACAAGCCGCCGGATGGCACCGCGAAGACATCAAGGCCGCCATCCGCAAGAAGGGCAGCACGATGAACGACCTGGCGCGGGAGAACGGTTTGCCGCCTTCGACCGTCCGCAATGCTCTGACCCGCCCCGCCTACTCCGGTGAACTGGCCATCATGCATTTTCTGAACGTTCCGGGCCATGAACTATGGCCCGAACGCTGGACGCCGGAAGGCCGGCGCATCCGCCCTCGCTACGCCCAGAAGTATAGCGGGACGGCGCACTTCGACACGGTTAAAGCCGCTGCCTAGTACTTCGATCCACTTTTAGCACCGGGGGAACACATGTTCGACGTCCAAGACCTGGCTAAGCGCATTAGCGACCGCGCCGACGCTGATCTGCCCAAGTGGCAGCAGCAGATGCCCGAAGACATTCGCGCCAACATGAAGGTCGGCTATCTCACGCACATGCTGGCCGAGCTGTTGAGCGGCGGCATGTCGATCGAGGAAGCCCGTAACCGGATCGACGGGGTTTAACCATGAACAAGCGCCGTCAATCCAGCCGCGCCGCGCACAGCGCCGGCCAGCTCGCTCTTAACTTCGACGTCTTCGCCGTCGAGACGCCCGCCGGCGTGGT
The DNA here is from genome assembly GCF_016429285.1 of Ralstonia sp. ASV6. Taxonomy (GTDB): domain Bacteria; phylum Pseudomonadota; class Gammaproteobacteria; order Burkholderiales; family Burkholderiaceae; genus Ralstonia; species Ralstonia flaminis. The sequence goes on along the minus strand of NZ_JAELUI010000045.1, from coordinate 7,593 downwards.
TGCCGTCAAAGGCGAGAACGCTCTGGACGCAGGCATCCGCCAGGCGCTCGTCTCCGCGCTGGATGCCGCCTTCGGCAAGGGCCTGTCCCGCGAACGTGTTGCAGATGGCATGGCCGACATCCTCTGCCGCCCGGTCACCAAGGCGCACCTGGACCTGTGGGTTGCCCCGAGCCAGGCCGACCGCCGCATTCCTGTGGACGCCTTCATGGCGGTGATGATGGTCTGCCAGGACTTCACGCCGCTGGACTGGCTTGCTGCGCAGTTCGCACGCAAGGTGCTCACCGCCGAGGAAGTCCTGTGCGCCGAGTTCGGCGCCATGGAGGTGTTGCGGCGCCATCTGACTGCGAAGTCCAAGGCCATCGAAGGCCAGATGGACGAGAAGCTGTTCGGTCAGATCGCTGAACGGATCAAGCGGGGTTAAGTCGTGCTCAATCCGAATCAAAAGGCGACGGCGCCCAACGAAGAAAGGCCTCTGGCCAGTACGGAATGCGCGTGCGCCAAAGCTCTAGGTATATCGACCCAGCACTGGATGTGGTGTCACGATAGGAGCCGCCTGCTTGCAGATAGGGTTCGCTCCGGACAAGCACATCAAGCAGCGCCTGCCCCATGCGGCAATGCGTTGCGGCGGCAAGCACAAAAAGTGAGCGCTCAAACGGGCTGCTCCACTTCCTCCGCTTGCGTACAGACGGTGTTGCGGCAGCGAACTGCGCAATCGCCAACTCATTCTGCTCGGTCCACGCCAGCAACGCATCGAATCCTAGGCGCCCTAACTCGTCTGCGAGTTCGACTACGTCTTCTTCGCTTAGAAGCGCTTCAAGTTCTTCCGCGAGCGTTCTGCTGGCTGACGCGTAGTTGCCTAGTCCCATTGCTGGCTCGGTTCAAAAATGGACGGCAAATTTAACATGGCCTCCACTGTCGTCGTGAAAGCCAGCTACAGCGCGAGCGAACTTGCTGAGTTGCGTCTTCCTGTCCTACCGACGTCCAAAGGGAAGCTGATTGCAAAGGCTGCCCGCGAATCTTGGCCGTTTGTCGAAACGACCGGCGTAGGCGGTACCCGCCGCGAGTACACACCGCCTGCCGAGGTGATGGACTCGATCCGCGCGAAGGCAGCCCAGCAGTTGGTGGCCGTCGCCGCCCCGACCGCTGCGGCCCGCGAACTCACGCCGCACCAGCGCCGCGACGAAACCCGCGCACAGACGCTGAAGGCCGATGCACGAAAGGGAGTACTGGCAGCACTTAACGCCCTGATGGAGCGCTCGCACTACACCCGCAAGCGCGCCGCCACGGTCCTGCTCGACATGGCACGCATCGGCACCGCCAGCGAGCAGCTGGTCGCCATGCTCAAGCTCGCCCGCGACGAACGCGGGCGCAGCAGCGCGGACGGTCTGCCTTCGGTTCGTAGCATTCTGCGGTTCGTTGAATATGAGCGCTGCGGCAACCTGGTGCCCAAGCTCCCCGAGCGGGACATGTCCGTGCCGGCATGGGCGCCGTTCTTCCTGGGCCACTTCCAGCGGCCGGAGAAGCCTTCGGTGGCACACGCCTACGAACTGTTCCTCAAGGAATGGACGCAGGTGCCACGCGTGGAGGTACCAAGCGTGCACCAGGTGCGCCGCTTCCTGGCCAAGATCGGCAACGTGAGCCGCGAAGCCGGCCGCATGGGTGCGCGCGAGCTGAAGACGATTAAGCCGTTCATCCGGCGCGGGTTCGAGAGCCTGCTGCCGGGCGACATCTACAGCGCCGACGGCCACACCTTCGACGCTGAAGTCCAGCACCCGCTGCACGGTCGCCCCTTCCGCCCGGAAATCACGACGGTGGTCGACATCGCCACCCGCAAGGTGGTGGGCTGGTCGGTCGGCCTGGCCGAGAGCGCTCTCGCGGTGCTTGATGCCCTGCGTATGGCCTGCATCGAGCGCGGCATCTGCGCGATCTTCTATGTCGACAACGGCTCCGGCTACGTCAACTCGATGATGACCGACGAAGCCACCGGCCTGATGGGTCGGCTGGGCATGGAGATGGTCAACAGCCTGCCCTACAACTCGCAAGCGCGCGGCGTCATTGAGAAGCTGCACCAGACCATTTGGGTTAAGGCTGCACGCGAAGTGGAAGGCTACATCGGCCACGACATGGACCGCGAGGCAAAGCTGGCCACCTTCAAGCTGTCCCGCAAGGCAATCGCCACGCGCGGCGAGGTGGTGGCCATGCCTCTGATGGCCTGGCAGCAGTTCGTGACCTTCGCGCAGCAGAAGGTGGACGAGTACAACGACCGCCCGCACCGCTCGCTGCCCAAGATCGTTGACCCGGCATCCGGCCGCCGCCGCCACATGACGCCGAACGAGCAATGGCAAGCCTTTGAAGACAAGGGCTTCGAGCCGGCGCGCGTGCACGACGACGACGCGCTGCCGCTGTTCCGCCCGCAAGTGCTGCGCACCGTGCGCCGCGCCGAGCTGGAGGTGTTCGGCAATCGCTACTTCAACCGCGACCTGGAGGAGTTCCACGGCGAGCAGCTTGCCGTGGGATACGACATCCACGACCCCAGCACGGTGTGGGTGTACGACGACACCGGCCGCTTCATCTGCACCGCCGAGCTGGACGCCAACAAGCGGGACTACATGCCGATGTCGGTCATCGAGCGTGCGCGCGAGAAGCGCGCCGAGGGCCGCGAGAAGCGCCTGCAGGCAAAGCTCACCGAAGTACGCGAGGAACTGCACGGCGCCCCTGCGTTGGAGTTGAACCCCAGCGACACCATCGTCATCCCCGGCTTCATGAACATTCGCCGCGACCAGCTCGAAGAGCGCGCGAAGGCGGCACTGGACGTGGAAACCATAGACGTTAAGGCGCCGGTGGCCACCCCGATGAGCACGGCCCATGCGCCGGTCTGGTCAGTGCCAACGACAACAGAAGCCCGCTACGCCGAATGGCAGCGGCTGATCAACCTGAAAGAGGAGGAAATCGACAGCGAGAAGGCAAGGAAATGGCGGCACACCTACCAGGAGACCGCCGAGTTCCGGACATGGCAGCGGAAGACCGCTTGAAGACACCCGCTTAACCAACGCGCTGCTGTAGCAGCAGCAACGCATTAGCAACAGGAGAGCCTGAATCATGACCCAACGCCCCGCGACCGTCAATCTGGTCGCCCCCATCACCAACCTGCACCTGGTTGCCGTCACGCTGGAGAAGCTGCTCGCACGCGTCAATGGCCTGCCTGGCATCGGCGTGATGTTTGGCCCGCCCGGCACGGGCAAGACAGTGGCCTGCAATACCGTCGCCACCGAAATGCGCGGCTACTACGTGCAGGTGCGCAGCGCCTGGAATCGCAAGACGCTGCTGGCCAAGATCCTGGCCGAAATGAGCATCGAGCCCGAGAAGACCATCCCGGCGATGCTCGACCAGGTGGCCGACCAACTGCGCGGCAGCCGCCGTCCGCTGATCATCGATGAGTTCAACAACTGTCTACGCAACGGCTCGATGATCGAGCTGGTACGCGACATCTACGAAGCCAGCCACGGCACGCTGCTGCTTGTGGGTGACCAGCGCATCCCGGCCAAGCTCCGGAGCTGGGAAGCGTTCGATAGCCGCGTCATGGCCCGCATCGAAGCGGCCCCGGTTTCGCTCGATGACGCGCGCAAGCTCGTGCCGATCTACTGCCACGGCGGCGTCACCATCGCCGACGATCTGCTCGAACACGTGGTCGCCAAGGCCGCCGGCTCAGTGCGCCGCGTTTGCGTGAACCTCGCTCGCATTCACGAGGAAGCCATGATGCTGGCCGAGTCGGAAATGACGCTGGCGTTGTGGGGCGACCGCGAGCTGTACCAGCCTGCAGCAACGGGCAGCAAGCGCCAGAAGGCGGAGGGGGACGCCCATGTCGCGTAAGCCCGCCCACCTCGAAATGAAAGGCGGCAAGTCTCCGCGCCAGCGCGTTTGGGAAGCCATGCGCCGCCACCGCGAGTGCTTTACGCAACGCGACCTTGCCGAGGTCGTGGGTGGCCTGGAAGGCGTCATCGAAGACTACGTCAGGAACCTGCTCAAGGCTGGATTCATCGAGGTTATCCCGGACGAGAGGGCCGGCCGCATTGCGGTGCGCAAGTCCTACCGTCTCGTCCGGGATAACGGCGTTGAGGCCCCCCGCGTCCGTAGGACCGGGGAGATCGTGACCAAAGGCCGAGGTAACGAAGCCATGTGGGGAACGATGCGCCGCATGTTCAGCAAGCCGGGCAACGACTTCAACTATCGGGAGCTGGCGGGCATGTGCAGCACGGCCTCGCACCCGGTACTGGTGCAGACCGCGAAGAACTATGTGCTGTACCTGGCTGCGGCTGGCTACCTGCAAGAAACGAAGCCTGCCGTACGTGGCAGTTGCCCTGTGCCGGCTCGGTACTTCCTCAAGCTCGACACCGGCCCGCGTGCCCCGATGATCCAGCGCGCGTGCCAGGTCTTCGATCCCAACCCCAAATACAACCGGGTGATGTGGACCGAGCAAAAGGGGATGGACGATGAGCAATGACGTTAAGCCACTGCCGGCATACATGGTCGAAAGCTGGTTCATCGGCCTGCAGCGCGAGGTCAAGGCCAGCACGACCGCCAAGGTTGCAGAGCGCATGGGTGTCTCGCGGCCAACGCTCTCGATCCTGCTGAACGGACTCGGCGAGTACGGCAAGGGCACCGCCAGCACCGCCCGGATCGAGATGCGCTACCGCCAGGCATTCGAGCGCATCACGTGCACGTATGACGGCAAGCAGGTCGATATCGAGCACTGCCGCGAGAAGGCCCTGGGCAAGGCGCCGAATCACAACCCAATGAAGATGCACCACTGGCAAGCGTGCCAGGGCTGCCAGTACAAGCCGAAGCCGAAAGCACCGCCGCCGGTCGTCGTCAAGCGTGCGCCGAGCAAATCAGGCAAGCAGCCCGACATGCCGATGGCCGCATTGGACACCAAGACCCTGCCGCTGCCCGAAGTGGGCGGCCCCCAAATCGACTTAACCGTTAAGGAGCCCTCGCAATGAAGCGCAATCAACGAACAGTGCCCCGGGCACTCCACGGCAGCCTGGTCGTCACCAAAGGCCCGCAATTCGACAACCTGGTCACGGCCGAGCTGCGCACCGGCCTGGCCCGCATTCGCAGCGAGGTTGCCGCTGCTGCGAAACGCCTGGGAGCGGAATGGAAGCTGATGCGGGAACGCATGGCCATCCAACGCAAGCTGCGCCGCCAGACGAAAGAGCTGACGCGTGGAAACCGCGAGGTCGACTGGATGCGCGAAGAGCTGATGAAGGCCGAGCGCAATCAATCCGCCCTGGAGCTGTTGTACCGCCAGAACGAAGAGAAGCTGCTGGCGCGCCTCGCACAACTGGACCGGGGGCTGTGATGCGCAAGCGCATGACTATCCGCCAGTTTCTCCACACCCGCCTGGGCTTCGTCGTTTGGACGCTCGTGGTGGCTCTCCTGGCCTTCAACGCAGGCCAGATTTCCAACCCGGCGCAAGGTCAGGCGTACAGCCGGCCGCGCGTGACCCTCTGAAAGGACGCAAGGCAATGAGCGACATCAAAAGCAACCGCGTGCAGATCATCGAGCTAATCATGCAACGCCCTGACATCCGCACGCCCGAGATCGCAGACGCGCTGCAGCTCTCCAATCCGCAGAGTTACATCGTCGGGGAGCTGGACCGCGAGGAGATCCTGGTTAAGAACGTGCCTAGCGAACACGGCGGCCGGCCGGTCAACGCGTACCGGATCAATCCGGACAACCCGCCAGACCTGACGCTAAATCCGCGTCAGCGTGTAGTTAAGGCGGCTGGCAAACGCCAGGCTGCAGGCACGGAGGAATGCAGCTTTGCATTGTCCTCGCGCGGTGACCTGACCATCAACGATGGCCGCAAGGAAGTACACCTGACGGCCGCCGGTACCACGCAGCTGATCGCCTACCTTGACCGCATCAACGTCGACCAGGTCATGAAGGCGGCGGGGGTTGCCTGATGCCGTTGCCGACGTTCACGTGCCCTGTCTGCCGTTGCTTCATGTCAGCGGAAGTGGTGTTCGCCCACGAAGGTATCAATGAGGCCATTCGGCATCTGTGCAATGCGCACCCGAAGGGCGGCGAACTGCTGCGACCGCTGCTGGCATACGTGGGCATGTTTGCACCCGTTAAGACCGAAATGCGACGTGACCGCGTGGCCGCGCTCCTGCGCGAACTGGTGCCAATGATCAATGCCGGCACCGTGCGCGACAAACACTGCGTTACCCACGCTGCACCGCTTGAGTATTGGCGCCAAGCGTTGGACGAGATGATCGCGCGCCGCGATACCGGCGATCTGCAACTGCCGCTGAAGTCGCACGGCTACTTGCAGACCGTCGTCGTCGGCCTGGCCAGCAAGGCAGCAGCGACGGCCGAGCGCAACACCGAGGCGCAGCGCGCGGGCCACGCCGGCATGGGCACCCAGGCAGAGCGCGTGCAGGCCGTCACCGTCGATGCACCGAAACGCTCCGCCCCGTCACCGGAGATTCGTCAAAACCTACTGCGCGCGGCGGGGAGCAGGCGCGCGGAAAACCAAGAGGCAACGCAATGAAAACGACCCCGGAAGGTGAAGCGCGCCGAGCTGAGATGCGGTTGCTCGCAGAACATATTGTCGGCCAGCCCATTGAGTGGAACCAAGAGCTTTCCGTCCTGATGGATTGCGCGTTTCACATCCTGGCCCAGCAGGACCAGCGAGAAGACCCCATGCGCGTCTTGGAAGACTTCGCGGGTGCCACGGCGCTATTCACCTATGCCGCCGCAATCGGCTGGATCAGCGATAAGGCCGCAGATGAGTTGGTCGACTTCGGTCGCCACGCCAGAAGCGTGGCCATGAGGAAGTGGGCCGGGAAGGTTGTCACTGTCCACCGTGGAGCCGGCCGTGGCGATGGAGTACCGCAGGGCGTCACCAAGCACTAAACGATTCACTCAGGAGCAACTCATGTCCATTCAACACACCCCCACCCAAGGGGCCTACATGACCAACGCCCACGGGCATCTCGTGCCGAAAGAACTGGTTAAACCCATTGATCTGGCGCGCGATCAGCTCGTGTGCGAACTGTTCAAGAAGGCCGACTCAGTGCAGGAAATTCTGCGCAGGCTCAAGAACACAGCCTTCCAAGATTTCGAGGCATTCGTGGAGATGTCAGCCGAGGAGTATGGCGTCAAGCGTGGCGGCGCCAAAGGCAACGTGACGCTGCACAGCTTCGACGGCAAGTACAAGGTGCAACTCTCGCGCGCCGAGAACCTGAAATTCGACGAGCGCCTGCAGGCGGCCAAGGCGATCATCGATGAGCTGCTGACCGAGTGGGCCGAGGGATCGCGCCCGGAGATTCAAGCCATCATCCAGCGCGCTTTCGACACCGACAAGGAAGGCGAACTGAACACCGGCCGCGTGCTGTCGCTGCGCAACTTGGACATCAAGGACGAGCGCTGGAAACAGGCCATGAAGGCCATTGGGGACAGCCTCCAGGTGGTCGGCACCAAGAGCTACGTGCGGTTCTACAAGCGCATTGAGGGCAGCGACGAGTACGAGGCGGTGCTGCTCGATATCGCCAAGGTCTGAGCGCGCGCAATGACTACGCCTAAGAC
>NZ_JAELUI010000441.1 GCF_016429285.1 Ralstonia sp. ASV6 | reverse complement strand
ATGTAGTACCCAGGTAGCTGTTCACATATTACAAATTCGCTATAAACACCGCCCGTGTAAGAAGAAGATGAATGAATGAATGACTTGTTCATGTCTGCCTGCTTTGTGGCATTATTAGCTTCTGTACCGCGTAGCCCGTAACAGAACACAAGGCGTGTATACGTATGTCCTTGTATGTCCATGCAGAGATACCACAACGGCTCTACACCGATCGTCCCTTAAAGGGAATCAACATTGTCCACCGTGCGACACCCTCCAAAGATAGCGTAAACTGTTAGGCACAAATAGCGCAGCTGCGGGCCGCTGCATTTTTCTTCGCGTTCACCCTCAATGGTATACCAACTCGCTTGCCAGTTGAGGTAGACGGCCCTCGGCAATCTACCGCTGCGAATTACAATAG
>NZ_JAELUI010000440.1 GCF_016429285.1 Ralstonia sp. ASV6 | reverse complement strand
ATGTAAAACAATGTAAATAATGCAATATGAAGAAAATGCAAGACCAAAAACAAGTAAACCGATAACTTTTCTTTTCCTCAAAAGAAGCCCTCAAACACGTCCATAATCAAAGCTTCTTTCCTCCTTTTAAAGAGAGGAATACAGTCAAAGTGGAACATTACAGCTTCATAATGGTCGCCTCGAGTTTGTCACGCTCACCACTGTGCTCGCACATGTCACGGAAGACACCACCCTCTTTGGTCCAGAGGTCCTTGGGAGTGCCAAACTCGGCAACCTGGCCCTCACTCAGCACGAGAATCTTGTCAAAGTCAGCAATGGTGCTCAGACGATGGGCGATGACGAGGAGAGTGCTGTCAGTGAATTCTTCGCGGATGCTGCGCTGAATGGAGGCGTCGGTGGTC
>NZ_JAELUI010000439.1 GCF_016429285.1 Ralstonia sp. ASV6 | reverse complement strand
CGCATCTCCATTAGCGCATCTCATGGGGGTCCATCGGATGGCCCGCCGGTGCGTTGAGGACTGCAACCTTTTTGGGCTGAAGGCTGGACTGGAGCTGGCTTGGACTTTGGTTGCACTGCGCTGCATGGAACGCTGTCAGCGGATCCCGTTCCATCATTGTCCTACCGAGTTGGAGGCGCCAACCTTTGATTGTGTAAAGTAACGTCCTGGAGAAGAAAATACCGTGCGCAAAGGAGTGCAGCGGGATAGCTTGTAGATCGTCCGTTTGCGACGAGACTCGTTCACACAAGACGGAAAAACTTGAGGCGCCCGCGGCATCTGCCGTTTGATTTACCCGTCGTGAACGACTGCCAGGCCCGCCAGCTGTCGACAGCTGTCCATGCTTTTTGACGGCACGTACC
>NZ_JAELUI010000438.1 GCF_016429285.1 Ralstonia sp. ASV6 | reverse complement strand
ATGCACATTCGCCCGCCACCCGCAGTGGGTGCCAGAACGGCGCAATGATGGTACCTGCGCCCAGGTGAATCGTGGTGGTCTTGGCTGCGAGGTAAGCCAGCAGCGGCATCGGGCTGGGCGAGATGGTGTATTCCATGGCGTGGTGTTCGCCAATCCAGACGGTGCTGAAACCACCGGCCTCGGCCATCAGGGTCAGTTCGGTCAGGTCTTCGAACAACTGACGGTGGCTGACGCTTTCATCCCAACGTTCCATGTGTACGAACAGGGAAAACTTCATGACGCTTACCTCGGATCTATTGTGATCGGCCTGTCGACTGCGGGCCCTTAAGTACTCTCGCCACTGTGAGGCCTGTCACGGATGACAGCTGTTCGGCGGATTGATTGTTGGTATACCATAATAC
>NZ_JAELUI010000437.1 GCF_016429285.1 Ralstonia sp. ASV6 | reverse complement strand
CTTTGTAGCCGTTGAAGAAGCGGCTGAAGGCGCCATGATTAATGGTCTGGGGAAGCTGAGCTTTCGTCGCGAAGAGCTCGAATATATTGTATCGTACGGGGTGCAAGGTTAGGAAAAGGAGACAGGAGAACCTCGACTTTCTGTTGGGGGTAGGGTCGAGGTCGTTTGTCTTTGCGCGAGATCGGCTATGGATGGTTCTGTCGACTGCTGTATATTCGTGTTTTATTCGAACAGATGAACTTGAAAGAAAAAAAGCAGAGAAAGAAGCCAAATAAAAAGGTGAAAGGCAGCAAACGCAAGGCGGGGAGGTAGCTGAGGCGGAGTCGGAGGAGGGACGAGGTGCGGTGCAAGGAATAAAAGTGGTTCGAGATTTGTGGTTCCTGAAAGCTGTGTCCTCCGAC
>NZ_JAELUI010000436.1 GCF_016429285.1 Ralstonia sp. ASV6 | reverse complement strand
GAAGACAAACGCCTTCTCCGGGCTAACAAAGGGAAATAGCCGACGCTTGAATCTAAAGAGGACCAAAACTCTGTCGGCACTTGTCCCGTCTCAGATGCAACAATAGACCGACTCAAAGCCAAAGTCTCATCCGCCATCCCCGCCACACATCCTCTTCGCCAATCCCGTCTCCGCATATGCCTTCTTGACGGATTCTTGCTATATTCCGAGTCCATGTCCGCAATTAAACCCAGCCTTGACCTGAAGATCTTCCTGCGCGCGTCCTATGAGCGCGCCAAGGCTCGTCGCGAAGCTCGAGATGGGTACGTCACGCTGGAGGGATTCTGGCAAGACCCGCCGGGCTATGTTGACGACATTGTGTGGCCCAACTATGTGGTGGAGCATGCTTGGATGTTTGAGGA
>NZ_JAELUI010000435.1 GCF_016429285.1 Ralstonia sp. ASV6 | reverse complement strand
GTCTATACGCCAAGTGCAACCCGATTATTACGTCGTGCGTGATGGCTGAGTTGGAATCGTTGGGGCCCAAATACAGACTTGCGCTGCGAGTGGCGCGAGACGAACGTTGGCAGAGACTGGAGTGCGACCACAAGGGAACCTATGCCGATGATTGCTTGGTGGACAGAGTTTCGAAGGACAGGATATACATTGTTGGAACAAACGATAGAGCATTAAAACAACGGCTGAGGAAGATTCCTGGTGTTCCGCTCATGAGCGTCGCGAGAGGAAAGTACGTAATAGAAAGGCTTCCCGGCGCACCGGATTCATAGAATAGATATATCTATAATTCATTTTCAGCGATTCCAATTTATCATAATATTATTTTCACTTTTTACCCAAGACAGTTAAAATGTCTAGTTT
>NZ_JAELUI010000434.1 GCF_016429285.1 Ralstonia sp. ASV6 | reverse complement strand
GCACTAATTACAGATAGAAAAGAAACAGGAATACAGCTAAGACCCGGCGAAACTGGGGAAAATGACTAAATGAGGAGACCTAGCTACCGTTGCCTATGTATGGGGAATAAAGAGCCCTCCTTCACGGAACAGTCTAAATTAATGTACATATCGGAGCCATGCGCTGGTCTAAAATAAAAAGCCAATCTCGAAATAATTCGAACATAAAAGCGAGAAACCATGGGACCCGGTGCTGCTTGGAAGTGATATCTCGACCCACCGGTCGCCTCCAAACCAGCAGTCTTGTAAAAGCCAATCTGAAAGAGTGAAGAAAAAGAAAAGAAAATACAAAAATACCACTTATATAAGTCGTTAATCACGCCGTGAAAATGAAGACTTTAAGCATCCTTAACAGCATTGGCG